>CALMNM010000155.1 GCA_937868795.1 uncultured Acholeplasma sp. | reverse complement strand
AAAGTGAATGACACATTAAATCTTGATGTCAAACGGATGGGGATTAATGGTGAAGGCATTGCCTATTACCAAAAACTCGCCATCTTTATTGATCATGCCCTCCCAGGTGAAGAAGTCAAGGTCGATATCAAAGAAGTGTTTGATAACAGAGCTATCGGTGAGCTAGTGGAAGTAAGAAAACCTAGTCCTGATCGCGCAGAACCTTTTTGTCCAATTTATCATCAATGTGGGGGATGTCAAACCCAACATATGACCTATGAAGCGATGTTAGAACAAAAGCGGGAGATGATTATCCGTAGTTTTGAACGTTATGCGGGTATCAAGTTTACCCAAAAACAGATCAAAAAGACCATCGGTGCCGATCACCCTCAAAATTACCGAAACAAAGCCTCACTTCCTGTTCAGCGTATCAAGAATAAGAATCGTTTTGGGATGTATCAAAAAAACTCCAATCGTTTCATCGCGATTGATGGCTGTCCGGTTCAACATGAGGCGATCAATCATATACTAAATACCATCGTCCTCCTGATGGCTAAACATCAAATGGATGCTTATGATCCCAAACAAAGAGATGGCTATGTTCGATCACTTGTAGTCAGAGTGGCTGAAGGAACTAAAGAAGCTCAAGTCACCTTTGTAATGCTAAAGAAGTCTAACCGGCTTGATGCGGTGGTCAAAGATCTCATCAAAAAAGAACCTATGGTGGTCTCGGTCTATGAAACCCTTCATCCTGATATGAAGAAAATGGGCTTTTTTGGCGAAGAGATGCATCTGATTTATGGTGAAAAGACGATCAAAGAGGTATTAAACGGGCATGAGTATCGCTTAATGCCTGAAGCGTTCTTTCAATTAAATACCCCTCAAGCCCATAAGTTCTATCTCGAAATGAAACGTCTTGCTTATTTGAAGAGTCATGAGATTGCGATTGATGCCTATGCAGGGATTGCCCCTGTGTCCCATTATATTCATAAAGACTGTCGTCAAGTCTATGCCATTGAAATGGACAAAGCAGCATGTGAAAGTGCTCGGTTAAGTTTAGAAAAAAATGGCATCACCAACGTGACCGTGTTAGAAAGTGATTTTAAACGAGCATTATCAGGCTTAAAAGAAAAGAAAATCGATGTCATGTTCTTTGATCCCCCGAGAGTGGGTCTTGGTGAAGAAACGATTGAGCTTATTTTACAAGCGAAGCCCAAACGTTTGATCTATGGTTCATGCAATCCGTCGACTTTAGCTAAAGATCTTCACCAATTATCAAACGACTATGACTTAGTCGAAACTGTTCCACTCGACATGTTTCCTTATACCTCGTTAGTCGAAAGTGTTTCTCTACTAACCTTAAAGAAAAGTGATCAACCCTCATGAAAACCTATGCCTATGTTCTAAAACTTGATGAAAGATTATATCAAGATGACGCATGGACAAAAGAGGATAATGAAGCCGTGAATGCACATTTTTTAAGACTTAAACATGATGTTAATCACGGTACAGTCATCCATGTGGGAAGAACGGAAGATCCTCGTTTTGATGGATTCGGCTTTGTCGTCTTCTATGCAAGTGATGATGAAGAAGCCAAACATTATGCAGAATCTGACCCTGCAGTGGTCGGTGGTCAGATGTCTGTCACTTATTATCCCTATAAAGTCGTCTTTTAAAAGAAGAATGGGTGGTATCTATGTCAAGTTTATGGTTAATTCTATTGGCTTCAAATTTATTATTACCTGTGATGATGCTCATTTTCGGACTTGTTTTGTCCAAACGTCCTCCCAAGAAAATCAATAGTTTTTATGGCTATCGAACAAGACGTTCGATGAAAAATATGGACACCTGGTTATTTGGAAATCAAACGATGGGGCAATATTGGATTCGTTATAGCATACTTGGTTATTTTCTTACCATGATCTTTATGATGGTCATCATGAATGAAGGTGACGATCAGATGGCGATGCACTCACTGATCCTCACCACCATTTTACTGGTATGGATGATCATTCCCATTTTTATCACCGAAAAGAAATTAAAACTGACCTTTGACGAAGAGGGAAGAAGAAAATAGAGGGAATACCATGATAAAGATTAGACCTTATCGAAAACGACAAGACACGAAACTCCTTGATCTACTCCTTTCTGAAGGTCATGAATGGGCTGAATATACTGCACCTGATAAAAAAGATCTCTATCTTCTCAACTGTGAAAAGTCATTCACGTATTTACTTTATGAAGATGAGGAGGTCATCGGATATATTCGAGCACTTGAAGATTACAGTTATTATATGTATGTGTGTGATCTTTTAGTCAGAAAGGATAAGCGAGGACAAGGTTATGGAAAACTTCTGATGGATCACATTCAAAAAGAATTCCCCAAACTCACGGTACTCGTCATGTCTGATGTCGATGAATATTACACAAAGCTGGGTTATCAAAAAATAGGCTCCATCTTTGAAGTCAAATAAAGGAAGTGTGATTTATGCAAGAACAAGCACTCGTCGGTCGTTGTGGAATTTATTGTGGCGCGTGTATCGTCTACCGTGCTGAACACGATCAAGGTGAACTTTTGGATTATTTTACCTCCCGTGTCAACTGCACTAAAGAAGAAGTGACCTGCAAAGGATGTAGTGGACTTACCGAATCGTGTTGGGGTAATGATTGTAAGATTGTGCAATGTCTGAATCAAAAGGGGTATCAGTATTGTTATGAGTGTGATAATTTTAAGCAACACACTTGTGATAAAAGAGCATCTCTTCAAGCGCGTTATACCCCTCGTGGTGTTGATTTAGATAAGAATTTAATAGCTATACAAGCAGGTCGTGTTGAAGATTGGTTAACTGAATCCAAACAAGCATTCACCTGCCCTTCATGTGGAAAACCTATCACGTATTTTTATCCCACATGTCAGCATTGCCATAAGGAACTTAAACCACACTAAAAAAATCATCTTGCACGATTATTTTAATGAATGATATAATGAATAAAAGAGGTGAAATCATGAAATGGCGTAAATACGATCCACGTATCGACACAGAGATTGATTCATGGGGAGATCCCACATACAGTCAACATGCCTCCTACATGAATCGCATTAAGCGACATAATGAACACATGCAGTTCCAATCCGATTGGTATCAGCGTCACCCCGAAGAAATCTCATTAATGGGTAATTTTGCTGTGGTGGCGTGTGTTGGACAACGGACCACTGCGATTATGGTTTTAGATTACTTCAAGGATAAAGAAGGTCGTTTCCTCTGTGGGATCAATCCCTTTATCGTTGACCCAAAACAGAGCCATCAAGGGTATGGAACCATGATTTTACATGATTTTCTTATTCATGCAGAATCCATCATCGGCTTAAAGATCGATGCCTTTTATGCCGGTATTGATCAGAGTAACAAGATCAGCATTAAACTATTTGAGAAGTTTGGTTTTGTTAAAATTGGCGAAAATCAAACCCATCAGTTCAGCTATTTTGAACGGAAGAATCAACATCGTTAATCCTTTAGAATCGAAATGAAGCACCTGCTTCATTTTTCTTTATATTTACGATGATTCGCGTGGAAATAGCCTTATTATGTGTTTTTTGATGTATACTATTAAGTAGGAAAAGGAGATGATAAGGTGATTGAATTACCAGAAAGTAAAGTTTTCGCCAATGAGGGAAGAAAATTATTTAAGCATCTAGTGATCACCGATGTTAAAGCCCTTAAGTCCCCTCATTCCTTTTGTTGGATGAATGTAGAACCTAAACAGATGGAAGAACAACTCCTAGGAAAAAGGGTTGTCGACGTGAAATCATCTTCCCATTATCTTCGTTTTATGTTGGATGATGGCAGTGAACTTACCATCGGTGAAGATGTCACGCCTGAATATAAATCACTCTTGCAAGAAAGTCCAAAGCATCAGCTCATGTTAACCTTTCAAAATGACATGATCTTGGAGTTTAAGATCAAACTTTATGGGTTTATCATTCATGGATTTGAATGTGATTTGGTCAAGTCCATGCCTTATTACAAGAAAGCCGTCGAAGCGATCGATCCACTATCTGATAAGTTCACGTATGAATACTTTATGGAAGCGACGCACCTTGCATCAAGCAAAGGAACAGTGAAACAAGCACTCGCGACCGATCAGAAAATTCCCGGTTTAGGTAACGGGATTCTCCAAGATATTTTATTTGATGCCAAACTCTTGCCCAAACGTAAGATCAATACGTTAAGTGAAGATGACAAGAAACAACTCTATCACAGTGTTGTTGATATCATTGATAAAATGACGACCTTCGGTGGAAGAGATAACGTGATTCATTTCACTGGTGAACCTGGGGGTTATGAAGTCTTGATGCGAAGCGATCGAGCATTGTGCCCTGTTTGTGGGAACACACTTACCAAAGAAGCGTATCTCGGAGGAAAAGTGATTTATTGTAGTCATTGTCAAAAGTAGGTGAAACGATGCATGTCATTGATTGGTTAATGAAGCAGAATCCAGTCATTAAACGCTTAACAGCGATCCATTTATTAAATCAAGATATCCCCTATACCAATGAAGGATACATTAATGATTATCTTGATCTTTTTGACCACGAAAAAAAGTTATGGGGTCAAGGTGTTTATAGTCCGAAATGGATTTCCACGCACTATACCATGCTTGAATTGATGACAATGGAAATTAATCCTCAAAACGCGATCTATCAAGAAGGCTTGAAAACTCTTCTTAAATACTTATGGCCAGCGCATGGCATGTATAACAAGCGCGTGCATGTCGACATGTGTGTGGCTGCGATGGTATTAAATATGTGTGCTTACGGGCAGCTCAAAGAGCCAAAGATCGATGAAATGATTGATTATATTCTTGCTCATCCTATGCCAGGTGGGGGATGGAATTGCTCCTGGGAACGTAAACCCAAACCACATATCGCCTCTGTGCATACCACGCTATCCGTACTTGAAGCATTACATCAATTCTTACATCAAGGCTATACCTACCGCAGAGATGAAGTAAGAGAAGCACTTTATCAAGGAATTGAAACGTTGCTTTCTCGCGATCTTTATAAGAACAAAAAAACAGGAGTACCCATTCACCCCACGATGACCAAAGGTAGTTATCCTGCACGGTGGAAATATGATATTTTGCGCGTTTTAGAATTTCTTACCACCATGCATTTCCCTTATGATCCACGTATGCAAGATGCACTTAATCTACTTAAATCAGAGATGAAAGGTCCTTTTATGCCCAAAGGCTCAAAGATTCCTGGACTTATTCATTTTCCCCTTGAACAAGGACGTTATGGTGCATTTAATACCCTACGCATGCTAAAAGTCCTTAAAATGTATGAACCCGATACGTATCAATATTTGATACAGAAAGATGTCACCCATGAAAAAACTTAAAAAACATATTTACCAATCTTTATATAACCAAAATCCTGATACCCATGCCTATTTAATTGAGATTTCACTTGATGACTATAGTGAACTCTTTAATGGTTGGGATGCCTCACCTTTAAGAAAAAAGGATCTAGAACCCGAGTTGCTTGAATACATCGAACAGATGTCTTCTGAAATCCCCCTTCATGAATCCATCGAACTCTGCTTTTATATGCCCTCATCTCTACGAGATTTTGATAAAGAGTTTCGTTCGATTTCATCGATCATGAATAATTTCAAAGTGGTTGTGGGGTTTATCGATAAAAAATTAAAGAGATTTTATCGTCAGATGATGATCTATATCTTTTTAGCGATTGCTTTTTTAACCAGTGCGTACCTATTAAGAAGTCTTCCCCTTGAAACTTTATTTAACGATATCATGATTGAAGGATTCTTTATTGGAGGTTGGTTTCTCTTATGGGAAGTCTTTTCTATCTTTACCTTTGAAAGCCATGAAGAACGCGTCAGAAGAAAGAACATGTCACGATTTTTAGTTTCAGATATCTATTTTAAAGATAAGAAGGAGTGATAAGAATGATCTATGTTCTCCTCGGTGTGGCAAGTATTTTTGCTGTTCTCTACATCTTTGTTGAACTCACCAGAAAACCTTTAGAAGCGTTTGCCTACAAGGCACTCGCATCCCTGTCATTTATCGCCTTAGCCGCGTTTGTAGTAATCGATAAGGTCATGATTCCAAGTTTATATGGTTGGTTTCTCTTAGGGCTTGTTTTAGGGCTCATTGGGGATCTCATCTTGGCCCTACGTCCCTTAAACAAACCCGAAGATGATAAAACCATCATTAATTATGGCATCACATTCTTTGGCGCAGGGCATATCATGTATATCATCGGGACGATCGTTGAAAGTGCGTTTTATTGGCAAAGCTTACTGATCGGATCCATCATGGCAGGTCTTATTGTGCTAGGAAGTATTGTCCTTAAATTTCAGATGGGTAAATCACGAATTCCTTCTTATCTTTATGCCTTTTTGATTTTCGTCATGATCGGTCAAACGATCATGATGGGAAATATTCACGGCCTTCAAACAGGTTACTTACTTTTAATAATCGGGGCAATTCTCTTTGGTATCTCTGATCTCATCTTAGCACCCATTTATTTCCAAGGCATGAATAAGAAAATACTCATCGCGTTAAATCTTGTCACCTATTATGGTGCACAAATTCTAATTGCGTTATCATTGTTTTATCTTTAGGAGGGTCCATGGTTTCCCCATACGACTGCATGATTCATGAAAAACTCTTGCATAAAGAGATCATCAAGGGTCCGATTCTTGATTTAAAACTCAAGGTCTTTTGTGTGCGGGATGCCATCGATAGTCTTCCTTCCTATCATTATCAAATCTTGCTTGCGGGAGAACCGATTGGGATGATTGCCCTTCGTTTAGGGTATGATGACATGACGATGATTCATGGTCATGTCGGGTATAGTATTCAAAAGGAATACCAAGGCCATGGGTATAGTTACTATGCCATGGATATGATCAAAAATCTCGCCAAAGAGCATGGCTATGCCAAACTCATGGTGACCTGTGAGCCTACAAACTTACGTTCGATCAAAATCGTGTTAAAATCAGGAGGTAGACTGCTCTTTGAGCGTCATCTTGTTCCGAGTACCCATATCTATTATGTACTAGGGATCAAAGAGCTTAATATCTACGAAATTCCCCTCTAAGGAAACACATATGAAACTAGAATTGATTCAAAATCACCCTTCACATATCACCAATACCCATCCCCTCCTTTTTCTTCATGGTGCAGCAGGTGCAGCATGGAACTTTCAAGGTTATCTTGATTATTTGGAAGAAAAAGGTGTGCTAGCGTACGCGATGAGTCTACGTGGGCATGGCATGAGTGATGGTGATGAACTCGTCGAACACGCAACCATGGATGATTATGTGTATGATCTTATTCATGTGATCGAACAACTCGATGAGAAACCGATCGTCATCGGTCACTCCATGGGAGGAGCGATTTTACAACGAAGTTTAAAGGATCATCAAGAACTCATTCATGTCGCAGTGTTACTTTCCTCCGCGAATGCCAATGGCATTGATCCGAGTTCACCCTTAGGTGTCTTTTTCTCCCAAGGAAGAGATTTCTTAAGAGAGATGCGTCAGACCTTAAATGAACCTAAACTTGGGATTGATGAACTCTTAAGACGTTATGTGCTATCCTCAAGAATCAGTGAAGAAGAGATGAAAGTTTTAAGAGCAAAACTGTCCAAAGAATCCAAAGTGATCAGAAAGGATCTGCTCAAACCGTTTTTACCGCATGATGTGATCGTTCATATTCCTCTTCTTGTTGTTGGATGTGAAGGTGATCTCATCATCACTCATGATAAACTCAAAGAAACAGCGGATCGCTATCAAGCGCCTGTTCATCTCATTCCTGGTGCATCGCATTTTCTGATGATTGATCCTGACTACGTATCAAGTATTCAGGCATTAGATACGTTACTTAAGCCTTATTACCTATAGCATTCTTTAATCTTTTATGTTATCCTATTATGGCAAAACACACATGGGGGCATGATTATGAAAGAGACAGAAAAGAAAATCTTACTTGCAGCAACCAAACTATTTTCCGAAAATGGGTATGCCAATACCTCGACCCGTAAAATCGCCGAAGCTGCTGGTGTGAATGAACTTACCATTTTTAGACAATTTAAGAGTAAGAGTAATCTCTTACAAGCGGTCATTCGCTATTTCGCCTTTGAAGGTAATATTATCGATAAGATTGCACATGAAGTGACAGGCGATGTAAAAAAAGATATTTCCATCTTCACGCATGTTTATTACATGTTCCTTCAGAACAATAAGAAGATGTATTTGATTCAGGTGAAGGAAACCGATGATACATCCAAACGGTTTACCAATACGATCGATTACACGGCATTCATGAAAGATTACTTCAAAAAGAAAAAAGAAGAAGGCACGTTCATCGGAGATCCTGAACTGGTTGCCACTTCGATTGTTTCCATGATCATGGGAATCTTCACCCTAAAGGTGTATGCCCCAGAGATCTATCATGATACCGATTACCATGATCTCATCGATAAATTCATCGAAGAATTAACGATCCTTTACACGAAATAAGATGGGTTGCCTAAAGGCAACTTATTTTTTTTCATAAAATGCATGAAAACGCTTGTAATTTCAAAAATCTTTCGTATATAATGTAAGTAAGTGCTTACATGTATTTGAAGAAGAAAGGAAGGTCATGATGAAACAGAAATTGACTTCATATGAAGCTTTTGTTGCGCAGATTCATGATGGGGCATCCATTATGGTGGGTGGATTTATGAATATCGGCACGCCTACAGGAATTATCGAAGCCATCTTGAAGACAGATCTCAAAGATTTGACAATCATCTGTAACGATGCTGGACTTCCTGGAGTTGGTGTCGGTAAACTGATTGATGCAGGAAAAGTCAAGAAATTGATTGCATCCCATATCGGACTTAATCCAACGGCAGGTAAGAAGATGCAAGCAGGTGAAATGAACGTTGAACTCGTACCTCAAGGGACACTCGCAGAACGGATTCGTGCTGCTGGTGCAGGTCTTGGTGGTTTCTTAACACCAACAGGTCGTGGAACGATCGTTCAAGAAGGAAAACAAGTGATTCACAGTGATGGACAGGATTACCTTTTAGAAAAACCACTTAAAGCGGATGTTGCTATCCTATTAGGACATATCGTTGATAAGAAAGGCAATATCATTTATTCCAAGACAACACGTAACTTTAACCCCTTAATGGCAACTGCTGCTGAACTTGTGGGTGTTGAAGCAAGAACCGTGGTTGAGATCGGTGAGTTAAATCCTGATCAGATTCATACCCCCCACATCTTTGTTGATCATATTATGGGAGGTGAAGTCAAATGATGAATCCAAAAGAAATCATTGCAAGACGTGTCGCTAAAGAACTTAAAGATGGCGATGTCGTCAACTTAGGCATCGGTCTACCAACGATGGTCGCTAACTATGTCCCTAAAGAGATCGACATCACATTCCAATCGGAAAACGGTATGTTAGGGTTAGGTCCTGTTCCTGATAAAGATCATGAAGACTGGGATTTAACCAATGCAGGCGGCATGCCTGTTACGATGACCACCGGTGGCGTCTTCTTCGACAGTGCGACATCATTTGGCATTATCCGTGGTGGTCATGTGGATGCCACGGTCTTAGGTTCACTTCAAGTCGATGAAGAAGGAAGTATCGCCAACTGGATCATCCCAGGAAAAATGGTTCCTGGTATGGGTGGTGCGATGGACTTACTCGTCGGAGCGAAGAAGGTGATCGTTGCGATGCAACACACCTCAGGAGATTCCTTAAAGATTTTAAAGAAGTGCACACTTCCCTTAACCGCTGTTAAGGAAGTCAACATGATCGTCACCGAACTTGGTGTGATGGAAGTCACAGACCAAGGACTTGTTCTAAAAGAACTTGCAGAAGGTGTGACGATTGAACAGATTCAACAAGCAACAGAACCAACACTGATCATCAGTGATGATTTAAAAACTATGGAAATCTAGGAGAGAAAAATGAAAAAGTTTTTTGAGAAGTTGACCTCGGGTTCAGTAAAACTCGTGGAAAAGTACTTACCCGATCCCTTTATTTTTGCGATCGTGTTAACCTTCTTAGTCATCGTTATCAGTTTATTCGTGACTAAGACTTCCGCCATCGGCATCGTCCAAGCATGGTATGGTGGATTCTGGAGCTTACTTGCATTCGCAATGCAAATGGCGCTCATTTTAGTCACAGGTACGATTCTTGCAACCGCTCCAGCGTTTAAAAAAGCGCTTGGTTGGTTAGCAGGTATCCCCAAGACAAAGTTTGCAGCAATCGTCACTGTATCAGTGATTTCCTTACTTGCATCCTTTATTAACTGGGGCTTTGGTCTTGTCATTGGTGCAATCTTCGCTAAAGAAGTTGCCAAGAGAGTCAAGGGTATTGACTATCCATTA
>CALMNM010000154.1 GCA_937868795.1 uncultured Acholeplasma sp. | reverse complement strand
GGGTTTGATGGAATTGGTGAAATCATCTTATCGTCACTATTTGAGAAAAGACTCTAAAGTCATCTATTTACCTCTTGATGAACTCACCCAAAAGGAATCGCATAAAGCAGTCATTGCTTCATGTTCGATCCCAGTGATTTTTCCAGCTGTAAAAAATCAACATAAGAAATACTATGATGGGGGTGTGTTTGATAATATTCCTATCAAACCTTTGATTGCTCATGGATGCGATGAAATCATCATCATTCACCTGAATCGAACCCTGTTTTTTAAACCGGAAGATTATCCAGAGGTCAAACTTTGGGAAATCAAACATAAGGGAAGTTTAGGCAATGTGCTTGATTTTTCAAAAGCCCATGTTGAAAAATTATTCACATGGGGTTATGAGGATGCGAAATCATTTTTAAATGAATATTTGAAATAAAAGAAAAGAGTTTATCAGGCGATAAACTCTTTATTCATTATTGATAAATTTTGATGGATTCGACTTGCATTTCGAAAGGAAGGTCTTGATCAACAATTTTGCCACCATACCATCCGCCAACGGCAAGATTCATGATGAGATAATAAGGCTGATCAAAAGGCCATTCATCAGAAGTATCTTTAGCTTCTTTATTGACACGGAAGAACTCTTTGCCATCGATTTGGAACGAAAGGTATTCTCTAGTCCAAACTAAAATATAATCGTGAAACGCTTGGGATGCATCTTTGACGGTAATCTTCGTTCCCTTATCATTGCCTTTACGGTGATTATAGGTTTGAGTATGAATGGCACAAGTAATAATACCAGGTCTATTTCCGGCAAATTCAACGAGATCAATTTCGCCACATTGAGGCCATCTAACCTGGCCTTTTTGTGCACCCATTAACCATAATGCTGGCCATGCTCCACGTCCTTGTGGCATCTTTGCACGAATGACGAGTTTCCCGTATTGATATTCAAATTTTCCTCGACTATTTAAGCGTGCAGAACGATATTTGCAATGTTCACCATCGTGAATGGTGGCTCTTAACGTTAATGTTCCATTCTGGATAAAAGCATGTTCTAAATCATCCACGTAGCATTGGGATTCGTTATTTGCCCATTTTTCCCCGACTTCGAGGGTCCAAATGCTGCGATCAATGGTTTTTGTCTGTGTAAAATCTTCATCATATATAAGTTTTGTAAATTCCATATTAACCTCCACGTTGTTCCAAAAAACAGTATAACACAAAATGGATGGGTTACTCTATTTTCGTGATAAGATTATACATGTGGAACACGCGAATAGAATCAAAACATCATCCAATTATAACATATAGGAGATAAACCAAAATGAACATTTTTCCTGCTGTGAAAAGAATCTTGATCGATCGTATAAAAACACATGAGTGGCAAAAATATTATTTTATCGATCAATCCATCCTACCATCAAGTATATTTCAACGATTTTCATTCTTAAAAGCTTATGACAAATTAGTATCTCAATCAACAATTGAATGTATAATCGATCAAACGCTAGGGGAAGAAGCTTATCAATTAATCATAAAAGATGTGAATATAGAGATACACTATGCTACTGAAAAAGGATTGTTTTATGCCTTGATCACATTAGAGCAATTGATGCAAAATAAAGAATACTTAATAAAGATTCCTTGTATGACGATTGATGATGAGCCGGAATTATCCATCAGAGGATTTATGTTGGATATATCGCGTAATAAAATCCCATCAGTAAAATCAATCAAACAATGGATTGATACGATGGCAAAACTTAAATATAATCATCTAGAGCTTTATGTGGAAGGGATGAGTTTTTTATATCCTTCATTGAAAGATGTTTATCATCAGGATCAGACACCATTAACTCCAGATGAATTTACTGAACTGCAAAATTATGCCAAACAGCAGATGATTGATCTGGTTCCATGTCACAATGGTCTTGGCCATATGACTGAATGGTTGACGAAGTTTCCACATCTTGCAGAACTACCCGAAGGGATGTTTATGTGGGGGGCATATCGAAAAGCCTCAACACTCAATCCGCTCTCACAAGAAAGTTTTGAATTTGTCAAAACACTCTATCAAGATGCTGTCAAAGGATCGATCTCACCTTATTTTCACATGAATTTAGATGAACCCTATGAATTGGGGCACGGAAAAAGTAAAGAAAAAGCCTTAACAGTGGGTGTAGGTCAAGTCTACCTAGATTATCTACTCAAGTTACATGAATTAGTCACTTCATGGGGAATAACACCTCTAGTTTGGGGAGACGTCCTTAATCATCATCCTGAAACGCTTGAAAAGTTACCTAAAGAGTTAATTTTTGTGGATTGGGGTTATGATTATGATTATCCATTTTATCAGACATTAAAGCGACTCTCTGAAAAGAAGGTTAAGTTCATGGCGGCTCCTGGGACATCTTCTTGGAACAGCATTAGCGGTCGAACTGATGACATGATCAAGAATATTGAAGAAGCATGTCGTTGGACAAAGGCATTTGAAGGATTAGGTATTTTATTGACCGATTGGGGTGATAATGGTCACTGGCAACAAACTATCATCAGTTATCCTGCGCTTATTTATGCTGGGCTAGAGTCATGGCGTAGTCATGCTCAAAATCGACATCAAATTAAGAATATTCTGAGCGGCTGGTTCCAAGATGATGGTGAATCCCTAGGGAAACTCATCATCGATTTAGGAACGTATGATCGCTATCAACCCAATTATTTAAGCAATCGAACATCCATGATGGATATAATGATTCTTCACCGAGTTGTTGATCCATCGGATGTGGTTTCATCAATGAAAAAAGTGATGGAGCATCATCCATTGAATAACATCCGTCTATATCCACAATTAAAAGAATGGATAGATGAGATAAAGCAAAGAAGAACGCTGATTAAAGTACCTGAACATGCACAATGGGTACTTGAAGAGATCGATGTAACGATCTTTATGCTTGATACCTTGTTCGACTTTATCATTTATTTCAATCCAACATTGAAATTAACAGACAAACTCAATCTTAAACAACGGTTATCTAAGCAACTTTCGTTGCTCATTCAGAACTATCAAAACATCTGGTTATCACGTAATAAAACAGGTGGGCTTAGTGACTCCACCGAATCGTTACTTGTCATGAAAAAATTTATGGAAGAAGAGATTTAACCGATATTCCGCTAATAATTGCTCATTTACTCACGGGCATCGATGATTTTCGTATGTTAATATACAAGTGGAAGGTGACTTATGGATACAATTCAACGATTCAATGAAGCCATGGACTACATTGAGGCTAACTTAAATCACACCATAGATGAACAGGTGATTGAGCGCATCACCCTATGCCCCTCAGGACTTTTTTACCGTATGTTTCCAGTTTTGTCCGGATTGACTCTCAGTGATTATATCAGAAGAAGAAGACTCTCTTTGGCAGGTCTAGAACTGCTAAAGACACATAAAACGATTACGGAGATTGCACTGGATTATGGGTATGAATCTCCAGATGCATTTAGTTTCGCGTTCAAACAGCTTCATGGTTTAAGTCCAAGTGCAGCTCGGAAACATCAGGATGCGTTATTGTTTATCCCTAAGATGTCCTTCACACTTCATTTGAAAGGAGCACTAATGATGAAATATCAAATTTTGGAGAAAGACGCTTTTGTTGTCGTAGGGAAATCGATTAGGACAACTCAGGATGAAAACATGAAAGATCAATCCATTTCAAAGTTTTGGCAATCGACAAATCAATCGTCTCTTCCGGGTGAACTTTGTCAAGTTTCGCCGAACAAACCATTCCTAGGAGTATGCTATGGCATGGAAAGTGATGGAAGTTTTAAGTATCTAATCGGGGTTGAAGCGGACCATGTGATCAAACATTTGGAGCATGTCGTCATCCCTAAGTCAACATGGGCAGTTTTTGAGTCCATCGGACCTATGCCACAAGCTATTCAGCATGTATGGCAAAAGATTTATGAAGAGTTCTTTCCTTCTTCAGGTTATCGCCACGCTGGTACACCAGATTTTGAATGTTATCCTGAAGATGGTTCGTCACGAAAAGATTATCGTGCAGAAGTCTGGATTCCGATTGTTAAGAACCAATAAAAAAAGATGTCCCAAGCATTTGCTTGAGACATTTTTTAATTTTCTTCAAGGGTGAAATAGATACCTCGTGTAATAATTCGTTTGGTGATATCAGCAATTTCGTGAACCGACTCTTTCATCCCGGTAGTCATCCATTGTCTTAAAATACCAATAAAAGAGTTGAGAA
Organism: uncultured Acholeplasma sp.; assembly: GCA_937868795.1. GTDB lineage: Bacteria > Bacillota_I > Bacilli_A > Acholeplasmatales > Acholeplasmataceae > Peloplasma. The sequence continues at coordinate 79,995 of CALMNM010000154.1, read as the reverse complement.
CTGAGATATAATAATACTCCATTTGAATGGGGTTTTTATTTCCTTTAGGACGATTGTAGAGATTTTGGAACGCAGATCGCCCTAGATTGTACACTTTCTCTAAAAACATAGGGTCCGCATTCTGAATCAGTAATAAGTGAAAAAGTTCTTTATACTGGATGGATAATTCATAAATATCTAAAAATATCCGATCTCCGAAGTAGGTTCTATCTTTCTCTGAACGTTTTAAGATCACAAAAATATCGACCCATAGTTCGCGTTCTAGATGCTCAATTAAATCATTAACCCCTTGGAAATGCGCATAAAATGTTGTCCGATTGATCTTCGCCTCATAGCAAAGTTCTTTGATGGTGATTTCACTTTTAGGTTTCTCCTTGATCAAGCGATAAAGAGCTTGTTTTAGCATTTCATACGTAACCCGTACGCGGTGGTCCATCGATTCAGGATTCATGCGATCATCTCCTCAATTCCATCTTATCACAACATGTGACACAATAAACAACACAATGTTGAACATATAGGCTCATTGTTGTTTATTTCGCATCATTTAGTTGGCAATCTGATGGATAAATATACATGGTGATGAACAATGTTCTCTATTGAGATGATTTTAAAAAACGTAATGGGTATGAATGGATTGAAGACGTTTAAACTGATAGTAGGAGGTGTCTTTATGAAATATAAATTAACCATGATCATTACATCACTTTTGCTGATTGGATCGATACTCTTTATAGGATCCATTAATGTCAATTACGATCTCAAGAAATATCTACCAGAAGGGACATCTCTTGTTGAAGGAATTGATATTTATGAGACGAATTTTGGATCCTCATCATACATCATTCTTATGGCTGAAGATATGAGTTTGTCCCAAAGTTTAGCACTCTATAATGATTTACTCGACATAGAGGATGTCACATCAATCGATTTTATTCAATCAATCTTTAATCCCTTGGCATATACAGCTTTTTTATCAAATCTTGATCCAGCATCAGCAGGCGCAATCCAAGGTCAAATGGATATGATGATGGGATTAGGTCTGTCCTTTGAGGAGAGTTTTTATCAGATTGCAACCAATCTTCCTGTAGGTGCAAAAGAGGCGTTTACTGAACCACTCGAACGGTATCAACAAAGTCAAACCTGGCGGATGACATTGACCCTTTCGATTCAAGCTAGCGATTCAAAAGCGGATGAAGTGATTGATCAGATTGAAACCAAGCTGGAAACAACTGGTGTGCCCTACTCTTTAACAGGAGGATTGATGGCGACCAGATTTACCCGACAAGCAATTGAAGGGGATGTCATGAAGATTACATGGCTGATTATCCCTCTCATTTTAATCATTCTTTTAATCATGACGCCTTCGTATGCGGATCTCATCGTTTTCCTTGTTGTAAGTGGAGTTGCTATTATTATGAATTTAGGCACGAATGCGTTTCTACCTGATGTTTCATTCATCACACAATCGATGGCTATTGCCTTACAACTCGCGATCTCACTCGATTACATTATTTTCATCGTTCATCGCAATCATGAAGATCGGCTTGAGGTCACTGATCCAACACAACGCATAAAAACCACGCTCAATCACGTCAAGTCCCCTGTCATAGCCTCTGCTCTTACCACTGCAGTTAGTTTTTTAGCCCTTGTTTTTATGCGCTTTTCAATTGGGATGGATATTGGAATTGTATTTATGAAGGCAGTTATTCTTTCCGTATTATCTGCATTGATCCTTGGCCCAATGTTAATCAAAGGATTAGATACATGGATTGAAAGATCAAAACATCGTGTTTTTATTCCACGATTCAGTGCATTTGCACGTTTTGTTTATCGCTTTCGCTTTATTTTTCTCACGATCTTTTTGATTCTGATCGCGCCTGCTTACTATTTTCAATCACATAACACGTTCATTTATGGTGAATCTTCATTAACGGGAAGTGAGGGGTCGACGTATTATGATGATGAGCAAGAGGTCGTTGCCCAGTTTGGATATCACACACAGATGGTTATCTTGATCGAAGAAGATATAGTTAATGAAACACTCTTGATGACAACCCTATATCAAGATCAAACGCTCCCCATTCAATCCATTCAAGGGTACCCTTCTCTACTTAATCTCACATCAGATCCATTAATTCTTAGTTCTCTTGAAGGATCATTCCATCAAAATGGTTGGGCGAGAATCATCCTTGATCTAGACATGCCTGAGGAATCAGAAGAAGCCTTTGAACACTACACGACCATCCTCAATCATCTCGATACACTAGACATTTCAACGGCTTATATCCTAGGATCAACTTCTGCAGCAATCACGATTAAAGATGTCATTCAAGATGATTACTTGTTCGTCAATTTAATCGCATTAGGACTAATCATGATTGTCATCTTTATCACCTTTAAGAATTTATTATTACCCATTATTCTTCCTTTAGTGATCGTGACCTCCGTCTTTTTAGCGATGTCGGTACCTTATTTGATTGGAGATTCACTTTCTTTCTTGGGTTATCTTATCGTGTCCACGATTTTACTTGGGGCAACCATTGATTATGCGATCTTATTTACCAAGCGATATATTGAAGTTAGAAAAGAAAAAAATGCACATGAGTCCATTGAGATGGCGATTAAGGATACCGCACCATCAATCACAACATCGGCGATCATCTTTGCTATTGCAGGTTTGTCCATAGGACTTATCTCGTCTATACTGACGATTCAACAGATTGGGTTGCAAATTGCCTTAGGCGCATTCTTTGGTATGCTTACCGTATTAGTCTTACTCCCACAGCTCATCTATATTTTTGATAAGTGGATCGTCAAGTCATCCATTTGAATATCATATTCATCTACGATGAAGCGAAGTTGAAAGAAATCTCTTTCTCTTCGCTTTTTTTGTTGTGCAAATCACCTCAAGAAATGATACAATAAAACTATAATGTTAACAGACAGCATGAGGTCGTTATGAAATTAATCGCCCATCGAGGTTTGTCCTCGAAAGCACCTGAAAATACGATGCCTGCATTTGAACTCGCCGGTAAAGAACAACGGTTTTATGGTATTGAGTGTGATATCCATGAAACAAAAGATCATCAATTTGTCATTATCCATGACGATGATCTCAAACGCATGACTGGATCAGATGTATTAATTAAAGATTTAACATACGAAGAAATTCTAAGTTATACCATTAATTCTGGAAAAAACATAAAACAATACAAAGAACTAAAAGTTCCGAAATTTGAAGAGTTTATTGAACTCTGTGTTTTTTATGATAAAGTTGCCGTTATCGAAATTAAAGGGGTTCAATCGATGGAGTCACTAACTCAATTGATGAACATCGTTGAAGATCATCCTGGATTAAAAGCAATTTTCATCTCGTTTAACCTAAATTATTTAAAGTTCCTTAGGGCTTTAAATAGTGAGGTTGAGTTGCAATTATTGTTAGGTAAGCTAAGTGATGACATTATTTATGATGCGAAAGTCAATAAAATTGATTTGTCGTTATGGCATGAAGAATTGGATAGTCAAAAAGTTAAAGATCTTAAAGATGAAGGATTTAAGTTGGCGGTTTATACCGTGAATGAGATGAAGAAAATGCTCAAATTTGAAAAAATGGGGTTAGATTATCTAACAACCGATCGCTAAAAAGGAGAACATCATGAAAATATCTGTAGGTGGTATGATCGCATCAGGAAAGTCCACGCTGGTTCAACGTTTAGGTCAAGCACTAAATTTACCTGTCATGGAAGAATTTGAAAGAGACGATGAAGTCTTTAATACCTTGTTGCGTTGGCTTTACGAACAAAAGAGCAATGTTGAAATGTTATTGCAGATTTACTTTATTCACAATCACTGGCTCAATCAAGTCAAGTATGAAGGGTCCTTTATCGTTGACCGTGATTTAGTTGAACACTGGTTATTCGCACAACACAATTTGAAGAGCATGCCAACCATTATGAATATGTACAACGGTGTTTTTCATGCCTATATGAATCAAGTCAAACAACCCGATCTCTATTTGATTCTTGATGTGGATTGGGAAAATTTTGAAGCACGGATTATGGCACGTGGCCGTGAACAAGAGATAGAAAACTTTGATAAGAACAAGACTTATTTTAAAAACCTTCTCTCAGACTATACAAAGAAGGTGGCTGCACAATGTGCGGTTTATGAAATCCCATATGTCATTATTGATACTAACGGAATTACAGAAGATGAAGTGTTTGAACGGGCACTTCATGCAATAAAGAAAATACAATAGGGAGAATTCCCTATTTTTTACTACATCACTAAAAAAGGAGAATGATTATGATCAATGTATTAATGAGTCGAGGTATTTTAGGAACCGAACCTTTAGTTGATGCCTTAAGTGACATCATCAAAAGCACGGATAAAGTTGCGATTCTTTTGTATTCTTTCTTTGAAAAAGATTTTCTTAACGAACAAAGTTATGATGATTTTTATGCGCCTGGAAGCGAGTACTATTTGAAAATGATTTCGAGTTTTTCACCCTATGGAATTAAAGAGGAAAATTTGCTTTGGATTAACTATTACAAGGATAGTGAAGAAGACGCAAAAGCAAAGATTAATCAAGCAGATATTCTTTATTTTCCAGGGGGGTCACCTGATCAAATGATGAAGCGTATCCAAGAAAAAAACTTAAAAGAGACAATAGAAAATCATCAAAAGATCTATATTGGATCATCAGCTGGTGCTATGATTCAATTTCAAAACTACCACATATCTAAAGATAAAGATTATCAAGCCTTTCGTTATGAGCAAGGACTTGATTTACTTCACGGTTTTTCAGTAGAGGTTCATTATCGTCGCAAAAAGAAACAAAAAGCAGCGTTAAGAAAAGTCTTTCGTGCCTTTCGTCACCCTATTTTTACTATTCCTGATGATGGAGCATTGATTGTTGATCAAGAGGGAATCACCTTAGTTGAAACCGCTGATATCCTTTACGATCACAAGGGAATACTATAAAAAATACGGATATCATTGATAAAATAGAAAAATACAAGCTGTACAACCGCTTGTATTTATTTTTTTTATAACAGAAGTCCAGATGAAAATAGATTTTCGAAATCGATTTCGCTTTTTTTATGAAAGCCCTTTACTTTTGTATAAAATTGATTATAATAAAAACAGGAAACCGATTTCCTATCGTTCGAGGTAGATAAAATCATGACAAAACTAATCAAGCACTATCAACTCAATACTGGTGAATATTTTCCATTGTTTAATTTTAAGGGCTTAAGATCAACGATTTCACCCTATTGGGGTGGTGATGTCAAACTTTCCCATCACCATTACGCAACCGAACCGACAACGGCTCTAGATCTCTATCACTTATCCATGTCTAGAAACATCATCTTTGATGTCAATGGTGCTCATTACTTTGCAAATGGACAGACTCATCTTCAACAAAATGATCATGTAAGTGTTGAAGCTGATTTTTTATCGCATAAACTCATTCGTGAAAATGAAAATAATCGGATTGAAATCCTCTCATTTGTTCCCCTCTCTGATACAGTTGAACTTCATAAAATTACCTTCACAAACACATCAGATAAACCCATAAAACTAACCATTACGACAGCCATTCCTTTATATAGTCGTAGTGCAGATAACATTCGAGATCACAGACATGTGACCTCACTTTTAAACCAAACAGAAGTGGTTGACTTTGGAATTATCAATCAACCCACACTATCGTTTGATGAACGCGGTCATAAAACCAATCATCACGTATATAGTGTATACGCGCAAAGCCCTGAATTAAACATTCATGGATATATTCCAGTCATGGATGACTTTATGGCGGGAGGAAACACGTTATTCCCACGTGGACTTGACCATGTATCACCGGTTGGAACCGTGATCAATGGATATGAAGCCATCGGTGCGATTCAATTTCATCCTATTGATCTCAAACCAAAGGGTATGGTTACCTTTTATCTTTCGATTGGTATTCATGAATCAAAAGATAACTCACTTTCCTCACGCAAGTTACTAAATGAAAAAGCATTTGATCATGAATTGTCTGAAGTGCATGCATTTTTTGATCAATACTTAAAAGGACTATCTTTCTCGATCGGTGATCACACACAAAGTGAAGCCTTATCATGGGTCGTACTACAACCGATGTTAAGACGTTACTTTGGAAACTCCTATTTGCCACATCATGATTATGGACGTGGTGGTAAAGGATGGCGTGACCTATGGCAAGATTTGCTTGCACTGATTATGATGAATGATGATTCGGTCACAGAAATGCTATATAACAACTTCTTTGGTGTCAGAATTGATGGTTCAAATGCCACGATTATTGGTGATAAACCTGGTGAGTTTAAAGCCGATCGTAATATGATTACCCGGGTTTGGTCCGATCATGGCGCTTGGCCACTCCTTACAGTGAAAATGTATCTCGATGAAACCGGAGATTTAGATTTCTTACTGCGTAAACAAGGATATTTCCAAGACCAGTTTACCCATTATACGAAGAAAACACGTTCCTTTGATACCCCATATGTGAAAAATAAAGATCAAGGAGCTTATCAAGGAACAATTCTCGAGCATTTACTCCTTCAAAATCTCGTGGGTCACCACAATATTGGTGAACACGGATTTGTCAAACTCGAAGATGCTGATTGGAATGATGGCTTAGATATGGCACACAAGAAAGGTGAAACGATTGCTTTCACTCACATGTATGCCAATAATTTGCGTATTCTTGCAGATATGATTAATGCCCTCGATGTTGATAAAATTGAGCTATTTATCGAAATGGAAGAACTCTTAAATGCCCATGTCTCTTTACCTCATTTCTTTGATCACATGGTTCGCTTTTCTGGTGAATCAATGATGTATAAGAAGAAAGATGTCGTTGATCGCTTGAGAGTATTAGCGAATGATCGCATCGAACATTTAACCAAAAATGCATTTCATCATGGGAGATTCCAAAGCTATTTTAACAATGATGGATACGATGTTGACAATCCTTCCTCAATGAATTTAACCGGTCAAGCTATGGCGTTGTTATCGCAAACAGCAACGAAAGACCAAGCCATTAAAACAGCACAAACAACCCGAGATAAACTCTTCCAACCTAAACTTGGAGGTTATCAACTCAACACGAATTATCACCAAGTTCTCACCAATATGGGAAGAGCCTATGGTTTCGCCTATGGGCACAAAGAAAATGGAGCAGTATTCTCGCATATGGCGATGATGTACGCCTATGGTTTATATCAGTATGGGTTAGTTCATGAGGGTAGAGAAGCTTGGTATACCTTGCTCAGTCGTGCCCTTGACAAAGATGCCTATGTATTTGCAGGAATTCCGGAATACTTTACCGATCGTGGTGTTGGCATGTACCCATTCCTCACCGGATCAGCATCTTGGTTCCTAAAACTTTTAAGAACAGAAGTTTTCGGTATTCAAATGCGTTACGGAAAACTATATCTTGAACCCAAACTAAGCAAAGAAGATTTCATTTTAGGTAAAGCATCCATTACCACATATATTCATGGTTCGCTTGTCAAGATTACCTATCACAATCCAGCCTTACTTGATGTCGATAAATATCAGATCCAACAGATCAAAATGAATGGAAAAAACATCAATCAAGGAATCAGTGACATCCATGGAGAAATCGAGGTCCTCTTACAATGACATCACTTTATGATATACACCAATTTGATGAAGATGGGTATCGCAAGCTATTTTCCTTTCAATCCTGGCGTATCGCCATTCTCAACTATATTGATGAACTTGAAATTGATCAAATCAATTATGTTGAAGCACATGCCTTAACGGACGAAGCGTTTGTCCTTCTTGAAGGAAATGCAGTGTTATATTTTGCAGAGGTTATGAACGATGAGATTGTTAGATTTCATTCTGTTTTTCTTGAACCTAAGAAAATCTATCGAATTCCTCAAGGAATTTATCATACACATACTTTAAGTCATGATGCAAAACTTCTCATCATAGAAGAGGAAAATACATCTTATGACAATTCACCAAGAATTTATCTTAATGAACGCACAAAACTCATGTTAAAACAACGATATTTGGAGGAAAATCATGTACAGGCTTCTTTGGCAAGACATCTTTGATTATGAAGGAACCCCAGATTCCAACTATTGGAATATTGAAGTAGCAGGACATGGTTTTGGTAACAATGAGGCCCAATATTACACAAATCGTCTCAAAAATGTACGCGTTCACGAGGGTGAACTGATCATTACGGGTCTTAAGGAAGATTATAAGAATAGACATTATACTTCAGGTAAATTAACAACAAAAGATAAAAAACATCTCAAATATGGACGTGTCGAAGTGATGGCATCACTGCCTAAAGGTAGAGGTACTTGGCCAGCGATTTGGTTCTTAGGAACTGATATGGAACAAGTGGGATGGCCAGCATGCGGAGAAATCGATTTGATGGAACATGTGGGACATAACCCCGAAACCATTCACTTCTCTCTTCATTCAAAAACAAATTATCATCATATCGGTAATCAACCAACCGCAGTCTTCAAACTCCCTGGTATTTTGGAGGGATTTCACGAATACCGGATGGATTGGACCGAAGAAGAAGTTTCATTTTATCTCGATAAAACATTGATGGTGACCTTTAAAAAACAAGACTATATCCATAAAGCAGCATGGCCATTCGATAAGGATTATTATCTTATCTTAAATGTTGCTTTAGGTGGCACTTGGGGTGGAACCATCGATGATTCGATTTTCCCGACAGAAATGCGCGTCAAATATGTCAAGGTCTACGAAAGGATTGATTAAGATTGGATGATCGTAAGAACATTTACACCATCGCAAAAGAATTGAATCTCTCACCTTCGACCATTTCTAAAGCGCTCAATAACACAGGCTCGATCAATGAAATGACACGTCAACGCGTTTTAAATTATATTAAAGACGTCGGATATGTACCCACGGCATCGGCTAGAAAACTAAAGTCAAAGCGTTCCTATACCATTGGTGTCATTTTTACAGAAGAATCTAATGTTGGTTTGGAGCACTCATTCTTTTCTTCAATCTTACAAAATTTCAAGACCTATATTGAAAATAAAGGCTATGAACTCGCCTTCATCGTGACCAAGTTAGGTCAACATCAAATGTCTTATTATGAATGGTGTTTAAATAAACGTGTTGATGGTATTTACATCGTCGTTGGTAATTATCAAGACAAAGGTTTATATGAATTGGTGGGTAAAGGGATTCCTTGTGTGTCAACTGACATGATTTTAAGTGGGATTCACACCGTAATTAGTGATAATGAACAAGGTGTCTCATTAGTTTTAAACTACATTAAAGATCATTTGAAAAAGACAGAGATTGCTGTCATTTCAGGACCTAAGAGTTCCAAGGCATTTGAAGAACGTGTCACCTTATGCAAAACCATCGGACAAACACTTGGTTTCAATCTCGTGGATGAAAAGATCGAGTTTGCTGAAAGTTTTGGATTTACGAGTGGTTATCAAGGTGCTAAACGTCTATTAAGTCGATTAGATCATCTACCTGAAGTTCTATTTGTTACATCTGATGATCTTGCACTCGGAGTGATCAAATATTTGGAAGACCAGAAAATTGATATTCCTGGACAAGTTCAAGTCATTGGTTTTGATGATATTGCCTTTGCAAGACATTTCACTCCACCATTAACAACGATTAGACAAGACAAAACCAATTTGGGCATGACTGCAGGGAAATTATTAATTGATTTAATTGAACAACCAGAATTACATATTCCAACCATTCACAAATGTCCAGTAGAATTAGTAATTAGAGAAACGACCCAAGAGGCCGCACAATGAAAAAAATAGTGTTAATGATACTTACGATCGCATTTACATGGATGATCTATGGATGTCAAGATCAGGAGGAGATTCCAACCGTGATAGACCAATATCAAATTACTCCTTACCTCACGAAGGGTGATAAAAGCGAATTGCTCACTGTTCAAGAGAGCATAGAAACATCACTTGATGCACTAGAAAAACTATATACTGTTCAAGTGGACCCGAAAATTACCTATCAAACCATGGATGGTTTCGGGGCAGCGATGACCGAATCTTCAGCATACGTCATCAACGGACTCCCCCTTGAGGTTCAACAAGCATTGATGGATGACTTATTTGGCAATGATGGGATCGGCGTCAGTTTTGTTCGTATCCCTATGGGTGCCTCTGATTTTGCACTATCGAACTATTCTTATAATGATTTACCTTCTGGACAAACGGATCTTTCAATGTCACAATTCTCCATCGCTCGTGATGAAGAATATGTCATCCCTATGATCAAAAAAGCACTAGAACGTAATCCTAATCTCTTATTCATTGGTTCACCATGGTCTGCACCTGCTTGGATGAAAACAACGCAAACGATGAATGGTGGATCTTTAAACCCTGATTACTTTGATGCTTATGCAACCTACTTTGTTAAATTTATTCAAGCATATCAAGCACATGGCATCCCAATTTATGCAGTAACACCACAAAATGAACCTCTTCATCAAACCACAGGTTATCCAACCATGTATATGACCGCAAGCGATCAAGCCATCTTTATCCAACGCTTAGGTCAAGCATTTAACGCAAACAATATCGATACGCTCATCATTGCGTATGATCATAATTGGACCAACCCTTATCCTGTTAATGTAGTCGGCAACCCACTTGCTAATCCTTACGTTGATGGGGCAGCATATCACTGTTATGGAGGTGAAGTATCATCACAAGATACATTCCACAAGCTTTACCCAGAAAAGGGCATTTGGTTTACGGAATGCTCAGGGGGCGATTGGGCGACTGATTTTGCGTCCAATATGTCCTGGAATTTAGAAAATGTCTTTATCGGATCAATCAACTATCATGCGAAAGGCGTCTTGATGTGGAATTTGGCGCTTGACGATAATGATGGGCCGACGAATGGCGGATGTATGAATTGTCGCGGTGTCATCACGGTTCATGAAGATGGAACCTACACCAAAAACGAAGAGTATTATATGATTGGTCATTTTAGTAAGTTCATCCGACAAGGCGCAACACGCATCGATGTTTCCAGTACACATGCGAGTTTGCTGGTGACAGGGTTCATCAATCCTGATGGATCAATCGTCATCGTCGCACACAACAAGAGCCGCAGCCAGATAAGTTTTACCCTTGATATCGGTGGTGCTAAGGCAGCAATTTCGCTGTCTGGGTCAACCACAGCAAGTTATGTACTCGAGAAACTTCCCGCCTAAGATTTCATAAATAACGCGATCTAAGCCTTCAGATGGCCATTATTTAGAAAAGTTAGGGTAGCGGTTTCACGGTTTAACTAAAACGATTTCGTTTTTTGAGAAAATTAATTGAAATCGTTTTCAAGCAATGGTATAATTGAGTTGGTTAAAACCAATCTCAAATACACATAGGAGGAAAAAATGAAAAAGTATTTAGTGCTTTTACTCGCATTAGCAGTCACATTGACTATTGCGGGATGTCAGGACAAGTACGAAGCGCTTGATACAGGTATCGAAGGTGACGTCACTGTCATGCTTTGGTCCGGCGACGGATCATACATCGAAGATATCGGTAACAAGACTCTTGCACCTGAAGATTTAGCAGGTCAAAATCAAGCGACCATTTACGCAGTAGCTAAGGCGTTCAATGAAATTTATCCAAATGTTAAAATTAACGTCTATGCTAAAGCAGCTGGTCCAAATGATGGTGGCGTAAGCTGGGACCAAGAACGTGAAAACTTCAAGACCAACTACGGTCATTATCCAGACATCTGGGCATCAACAAACTTAGTTGATGACGTGACCAAAGGTTTAGTTGCTGACCTTTCACAATTCTCAAATGACCCACTTTATCAGTCATTTAACCCAGGCGTTATGCAGATGATGAATTATTTTGGTATTCAAGCAGGTCTTCCTCAGTTCTTACAACCTTGGGGTGTCTTTGTTAACAAAGAACTTGCTGAACAAAATAATATCGACGTACCCGATCCTGATTGGACAATCGAAGAATATACAGATTTCGTTAATTCTGCAGATATGACCAATTTCTGGGGCGCAATGGACACACCATTTAGCTTCATTTTCACAGGAACAACTACACTTGCAGCGCAACTTTCTTCATATGACGGTTCAGGCGACCACATCAACCTAAACTCCAATGAAGTTAGAGCATTGATTCCCTATATTTCTGAATGGGCAGATTCATCCATTTGGGGTCTTCAAGCACAAGGCTTAGTTCCAAATGAAGTGATGGACGCAAGCTGGTGGTGGGGATTCAAGTTCTTCATTGACAACAAGATCCTTACCTTAGATGGCGACCCATGGATGATGGGCGATGCAGCAAACCCAACCGAAGGGCACTGGGGTGCAGCACAATCCAATGACTGGGATATTTATCCAAGACCTTCTACAGCATACCAAGGTAACACCGTAGGTGTCGTTCTTGACCCACTTGCAGTATATAACTTTGCTATGTTAGATGGTAACCCAGAATATACCGAAGACGAACAACTCCAAGCGAAGATTGCGTACACATTCGCATCTTTCTGGGTTGGTGATACACGTGCTTGGGAAGCAAGAGCTGCTCAAGAATTCCTTGATGGCGAAGCACTCAAATCTGCAATGAATGACTCATTCCCACTCGTTACTGGTGATGCATTTGACGAACAAATGGACATTTGGTATTCAACACCAATCCATGCTCGTTTTGAAGACCCAGCAGTTATGCCAGGTTTCCATGAAATCTTAAGACTTTGGGAAGCTGGAGAAATTTGGGATGTCTCTGATAAGGCATATCCATGGACCTATGATGACAACGGTACCGTTCGCCCCATCTTAAATGAATGGCAGAACATTTGGAACCCAGCAGTCATTACTGGTAACCCAGAAGCAACTTCACCACTCCGTTCGGATGCTGGTTGGACAGATTTAGTCTTATCTAAACTCGGTGACTGGAACACCGCGATGAACGAACGCTTCTTATTATCTGAAGCAGCACTTCGTGAAGGATTAAAAGAATTCTACGGCTTAACAGACGCTGATTTCGAATAAGACTTCCAAGTAACAATTTGTAGTCAATTAAATGAAGGCACCCAACAACTGTGTTTGGTGCCTTCACTTTTATTCAACACAAAGAAGGGTGATATTTTGAGCAGTTTAAAGAACATTATCGTCGCGGTTTTGTCGTTATCCGTCGTCATCGTCGCGATCATCTTTTTTAGTAATGATTATGATAACTATGTTCCACAAAATGAAATAACAGGTCTTGAACTCAGTCAAGCGTATGAAGCATTAGCGTCGACACTTGAGACTCCACGGTATACCTATGTTGATTATCTGAATGATTTACCAGCATTTATTCAAAAATTGGCAGATGATCAAACAGTCCCAATGAATGATCCTGAAGCGCTCTATAATGATGATATCTTGAGTTTATCAAAGACGCTTTCTCTAGGAGATCAAGCGACATATACCGTCACTGTAGACGATGAAACACTCGTCCATTTTGCTTTGGAAACACTCATGGATAATCAATCGTTAAACAATTTGACACTATCTGTAACCATCAATGGGGTTACGTTGTATGATGATCAAAAGACGATTGATATTCCGATGACCTGGATGGATGTAAGTAAAGACTTTCAAGTCGATCGTTATGGGGATCAAGTCTTACCCAATCAATTGACTAACGATGATTGGCAACTCATCCCTCTATATAACAACACCTATGTCTCGGTAGATCCATTATTCTTTGTCTTGAATGAAGGTTTAAATACGATTGAAATTACGAATACATCATCAACGTTGATTGAACTTGGAGATCTTGTGCTACTTGCACCTGAGTCCCGCCCTGATTATGACGGCTATCGTCAAGGTAAACCTCAAACGGATATTGAGGCGATGATTGAAGTCAATGCTACAGACTATACAGAAAAGAATTCATCATTTACCCATCTCATGTCGCTTAATGACCCAGCGATGGATCCTTTTGACGCTGTTTATAAAAAATTAAACGTCATCGATGGAACGTCTTGGGATTTACCTGGACAATCGATTACCTATACCTTTGATGTCGAACAAGAAGGTAATTATCAACTTGCCTTCCATTATCAAAACATGAAACATGATTATTCCGTTTTCCGTTCGATCAGCATTGATGGATCCATTCCATTTGAAGAACTCGAAGCCTATGAATTCAATCATACAGGTGGTCAAGAATGGGCCATCGAGGTATTGGGAAATGAAGATCCTTATCTGTTTTATTTTACCGAAGGAACACACACGATAACCATGCGTGTCGAAAGCGAACCTCTCGAACAGGGATTGCGTTATTTACAAATGGTCATTGACCACATCAATAAATTCTCACTTGATATCAGAAAGATTGCCGGTAAAGAAGTTGACCGGGATCGTACCTGGAAGTTTACACAATATATCCCTGAAACTCCTGATTATCTGGATGCTTATGAAATCCTTCTTAAGTCTGCAATTGCAGAATTTGCACCTTATGCACCTAATGGAGCAGAATCAACCACCATTTCTTACATTCAAAAAGCACTGTATAAGTTGACATTGATTCAAGAAAATCCCGATAAAGTACCTCTTTATCTTGAAGATCTTTCCGGTGGTACAGGCTCGATTGCTCAGTATCTCGGAGATTCCTTAACAATGGTTAGAGAACAGCCGATGTTCTTAAACATGATCTTCGTGTATAACAACGAAAAATTACCACGTGCGAATGCCAACTTCTTTGTCAAGTCATGGTCAGGTATCCAAGCATTTTTCGCTTCATTTACCTCAGACAAGTACTCGCTAACTGAAGAAGCAGATGTCGTGGATGTTTGGGTCAACCGTCCTATCACCTATGTCGATATGATGCAAAAGATGGCCGATCAAACTTTTACACCTGACACAGGGGTTAAGGTAAAGATTTCCGTCATGCCTGATCCGAATAAACTCGTCATGGCTTCCGCTGCTGATCAGCAACCCGATGTCGCCTTAGGATTAGCTTCCTATATGCCTTATGACTTAGCCATTCGTGGTGCCGCTTATGATCTATCTTCCTTCCCTGATTATTGGGAATTTGCTGGTCATTTCGCGCCAGGTGCTTTTGTCCCTTACATCTTAAATGACAAATCGTATGCGCTTCCTGAAACTTTGGATTTCAATGTCATCATTTATCGAAAGGATATCTTTGATGCCTTAAACTTCATGGTTCCAGATACTTGGGATGAAGTCATTCAAATCTTGCCAGAACTCCAACAATATGGTATGAATTTCTACCATCCTATTGCTGGTGGTGTTTCCATTAAATGGTTTTATCAAACCTCAGGATTTATCTATCAATATGGAGGAAAACTCTACTCAGAAACTGGGGTTAAATCTTCGATTAATAGTACAGAATCGATCGCTGGGTTAACATTCCTCAACCAATTATTTACCAACTACTCCCTTCCCGAACAGGTTCCCTCATTCTATAACAGCTTCCGCTATGCAACACTTCCCATTGGGATCTCTGATTTCGGAACGTATTTACTTATTAAGAATGCAGCACCTGAACTTTCTGGTTTATGGGAAATTGCACCATATCCAAGTGTGACCGTCAACGGTGAAGAAAATAGACATTATATCGCGAATGGTACGGCTGGACTAATCTTGTCATCCACGACGCAACCTGATGATTCTTGGTCATTCTTGAAGTGGTGGATGTCCGTTGATACCCAAAGTCAGTTTGCCTTCAACTTACAATCCACATATGGTCCTACCTATGCATGGTTGTCAGGGAATATCGATGCATTTAGAAACTCACCATTCCCAGAAAAAGACAAAACAATTATCTTAGATCAAGTTCAATGGCTTGTAGACGTCCCAAGAACACCAGGCCAATATATGCTTGAACGTTCATTGTCTGATGTGTGGAACACTGCGGTTTATGATGGTACACCTACGGGAATCGCTGTTGACCGCTACACCATTGTCATCGACCGAGAAATCAGAAAGAAAATGATTGAATTTGGTTTCTTGACTCAAGATGGCGAAGTCATTGTCCCCTATACCATTCGTGATATCGATTGGGTACGAATGAAGATTGAGGAGGCTAACAATGGATAATACCATGATGAATGCGACGACATTAAAGAAGAAGAATCGAAATCAAGCGAAGTTCAAAGATGGACTTACTGTCGCGTTAATGTTATTGCCTTATGCGACATTGTTCTCCATCTTTATTGCGCTTCCCGTTGCGATTGCCTTTTATCTTTCACTCACTAGTTTCAATGTCATTCAATTTCCAGAATATCGCGGGCTCTTTAATTTCATCAATATCTTTACACAAGACCCCGTATTTTTGAAATATGTATTACCAAACACGCTGAAATTTGCGCTGATCGTTGGACCAGGAGGGTATCTCCTCGCCTTCCTGCTTGCCTGGATGCTAGCGCAAATTCAAAAAGTACCTCGGACGATCTTAGCACTCGCCATTTATACACCATCGATGGTTGGTGGTGTCTTTATGTCGGTGGTATGGCGGACGATTTTTAGTGGTGATGAATCTGGTTATATCAACGCATTCTTGCTTGATAATGGCTGGATTGATCGTCCAATACAATTTTTAGTCTCACCGGATTATTTGATGAATATCGTCATTATCGTTGCCCTTTGGAGCAGTATGGGTGTCGGCTTTTTGGCGATGTTAGCTGGTATTTTAAATGGTAATGAAGAACTTTATGAAGCTGCATATATCGAAGGCATCCGTAATAAATTCCAAGAAGTCATGTATGTCACCATTCCCATGATGAAGCCTCAAATGCTTTTTGGAGCTGTTATGGCGATTGTTGCTACTTTCACGAATGGTTATATTGGGGTTGCCTTGTCAGGGTCTAACCCGACACCACAGTATGCTGCGCAACTGATTACAAACCATATTGATGATTACGGATTTATCCGCTATGAGATGGGCTATGCTGCCGCTTTATCGGTCGTCCTTTTAATCATCATTTATTTGTTCTCAAAAGTTGCCTATAAGCTCTTCATGGATAAGGACTAGGAGGTGAGGACATGAGTTTTCAAGGAACGAAGATTAATCCAACCAATTTCAGTAAATCACAAATTGGCTTCTATGCCTTTCTGATTCCACTTGGGCTTTTCATGCTACTCCCTGTGGTTTATATCGTGAACCAAGCATTTAAACCGCTTGATGAACTTTTCTTATTCCCACCCCGTTTTTTCGTGCAAAAGCCGACATTTGATAACTTTGTTGAACTCTTTAGAACAGCGACGTCTACTGGTGTTCCTCTTTCCCGTTACTTCTTTAACACCTTAATCATTACAACGGTGTTGGTATTCCTCACGATTTGGATAAGCGTCACGACAGGGTATGTTTTATCAAAGAAGAACTTCAGAGCGAAGAAAACATTGTTTGGTATTAACCAGATTGCATTAATGTTCGTCAGAACTGCGGTGATTATTCCGACCTACTTTATCATCGTGAATATCGGACTTAATAATAATCCCTTAGTGCATATCTTACCGTATTTAGCGGTTCCGGTCTCCGTATTCTTAATGAAGCAGTTTATTGATCAGATCCCGGATCCCATTATTGAAGCTGCGCGTGTGGATGGTGCTTCCGATATGTACATTGTGTTCAAAATTATTATCCCGCTCACCATAAACGCGATTGCCACAGTTGCCATTTTGACGTTCCAGGCGACCTGGGGTGCAGTTGAAGCATCATCACTTTACATTCAAGATGAAACCATGAAGTCGTTTGCCTTCTACCTAAATACACTTGCACTTGCCAATACGGGTAGTACCTTAGCTGGTGTCGGTATGGCGGCTGCTGCCGGTCTCATCATGTTTTTACCCAATTTAATCATCTTTATCGTCATGCAGTCACGTGTCATGAACACGATGGCCCATGCCGGTATTAAGTAAGGAGGGTCCCATGAGAACAATCAAATGGTTAACCATCCTCGTTTTATCCTTCGTTTTAGTCTTTGGGTTTAGTTTGACTACCGAAGCCTCATCAGCCACATCTTATACGATGACACTGAATGCTAAAGGGCGTTATGTGAGAACCCAAGATGCCTATTTACCCGATAAGACCTATGTCAATTTAGGGTTAAAGGGTCCCCAAGACATGATTTTTTACGGCGATGATATGCTTTATATCGCCGATACTGACAATAAGCGTGTGGTCGTATTCAATACTGTGACAAGCACGATAGATTTTGTCTTATCACATCCTGATTTTAATAAACCTAAAGGTGTATTTGTTAGTGATCGTGGGATATATGTCGCAGACACCACTGCAGAAACGGTCTTTTGGTTCGAACTTGATGGTACATTTATTCGTCAGTTTGATCGCCCAACAACGCCATCTTTTGGAGATACCACCTATAATCCCAGCAAAGTTGTCGTCGATAATCGTGGAAACCTCTATATTTATGGTGAAGGGGTCAAAGATGGAATCATTCAACTTTCGAATACGGGCGAATTCTTAGGATATTTCACATCCAATAAAGTTCAATTATCCTTTACACAACAAATCTACAAACTCATTTTCTCTGAAGAACAGTTTGAAGATTTCGCTGCAAGAGATCCACAAACATTCTCCAATATCTTTATCGATCAAAACTCCATGATTTATACAACGACCATGGGGACCTTTAGAAATGCCATCAAGAAGCATAATACGCAAGGTGGTAATATTTTCGCGGAAAGCAGAACTATTTCTTATGAAGATGCCCGTGATATCTATGTCGATGAAGAAGGGATTGTCTATGCTGCGATGCAAAATGGGACGATCTTCGTCTATACTTCTGATGGTGATTTCATCTATAACTTTGGTGCATCCAACTTATTAACAGGTGAAATGAATTCTGATATTTCAGGACTATTCTCTCGCCTAGCGTCGATTGCAGTGGATACAAAAGGAAATATTTGGGCATTAGATGACTCTAAAAACTTCCTTCAGTCATTTCAACCCACCGATTATGCAAATAAGATATATGAAGCACTCTTCCTATACTCAACACGTCAATACAGTCAATCCATTGTCGTTTGGGAAGAAGTACTACAACTAAACCAAATGTCTGTGATTGCTCATGACTCGATTGCCAAAACGTATCTCCAACAAGAAAGATATGAAGATGCGATGTATCATTTCGAGCTCGCAGGTAATCGAACGGGTTATTCAGAAGCTTATTGGGAAGTGCGTAACGTCGATATTCAACAAGCACTGGGTGCATTGATTATCATTTTAGTTGTCTTCTTGGTGCTTCAAAAAACACTCGTGATTGTCGATCGCAAAACAGGAAAGATCACATTGTGGACCGCACCGGTTCGAAAATTCTTCGACATAAAAATCGTACGAGATCTTATGTATATCTTTAGAGTAATGAGACATCCTTTGGATAGTTTCTATGAGATCAAAAAAGAACATCGGGCAACCATAACAACCGCAATCATCCTTTATTTTGTCTTATTCTTGTTGTATCTCAACTACAGTGTCAACAAAGGATTTATCTATCAGTTTGTTGCTGCAGAAGATATGGATTTATCCGCTATCGTCATCGGTTTCTTCTCGATATCGATGGTGCTCATCATCAGCAACTATTTAGATACCTCCATTCATGATGGTATCGGTGGCTTTAAGCAGATCTTCATTATGTTCATATATTCGATGGGACCGTTGATGATCGCATTACTATCGACAACTATCTTATCGTATGTCCTCACGTACAACGAAGTATTCTTCTTGAATATGCTCATGCTCGTGGGTTTAGGATGGAGTTTCATTAATCTATTCTTAGGTATGACAGAAATTCATGATTATAGTGCAAGGCAAACGTTTAAGAGCATCCTGATGACGATTTTGTTCTCTGTGGTGTTCGCGGTTGTCCTCATCATTATTATCATGATGTGGGAACAACTCTATATGTTCCTAGAAGCGATTATTAAGGAGGTGATTCGTAATGTACTTCAATAAAAAACTGATAGTCATCCTTTTGATTTTAGTCATGACAAGTTTGACAGTACGTGCGACTTATCTCGAATCACCGAAAGACACCAAACTTCCACCCGATGAAGTCACCTATGTGATCAGTGAACCGACAGATATGCAGTTTCTTTATGAAAATGACACCTACAAGTATTATTTTAGAGATTCAAGAGATGTTTTTGCTATCTACGATAAACGAAATGGTTACACTTGGAAAACGGGTCTAGACATTCCTTTTGATAATGAAATTAAAGATAATTGTGATCTTCTATTAGAACGCGAAGTCCCCCCAACAGAAGAAGAGATTCTCGAAACATGTCTTCCTTTAGAGGACCGGATGAACACGCTCTTCGAAGGGATTGGAAATTCATTATTAACCATGGAGTATTATGATAGTGCGATGCAGATCAAACGTATTTCATCTGCATCAGAAGAAGCAGTTCGTTCGACACTAGTGATGGTCAATAATGATCCTACGCATTACCGTTTAGATGTGACCTTCGATGTCATCGATGTCATGGTTAAAGTCCATATCTATTTGAATGAAGATGGTATGCGCTATCAAATTCTAAATGATGAAATCACCGGTGAAGACACCGCTGAGATTGCTGCCTTTATATTTACACCATTTATGGGAGCATCTGGTGGTCAACAGTTGATCTTTGATATGGACGAGATGGATTATCCACGGGCGACTGAAAATGTGCCTAAAGAACGTATTCCTGGTTATATTTTTGTCCCCGATGGAAGTGGGGCATTGCTCAGACTTGATGACTACACCACGTCACTTTCCACCTATCGTGGAGATGTTTATGGAGCCGATATGAGTACCGACACCTATCATTACCGTTGGCAATTTGGGTATGTCCCACTAAAGACACCTTCGCTGCCTCTATATGGCGTTGCTCACGGAAATCGTCAAGCCGCCTTCTTTGCACATGCAACCGATGGGGCTGAGTTTATGGAAATTATTTCTAGCCCTCATAATAACTTAACTCCTTATAATTACGTCTATGCGCGGTTTAACCGCAACAATGTCTACCAGCAGATTTACAACCAAGCTGGTGCAGGATATAACACTCTTTTCCCAGATATGATGGCTTATGACATCACCATGAATTATGTGTTCTTAGCGGGTGATGGACAAACCGATGGTTATCCTGCGGATTACGTTGGTATGGCGCTTAAGTATCGTGATATTTTAATTGAAAATGATATGATTCATCCAATGGAAGAACAGATGGACGCAATGCCAATTCGTCTTGATTTCATCATGGCAGATGCCATGGATTCCTTGATTGGTACCCAAGATGTCGTTGTCACGACGATTGATCAGGTCAAAGAAATTTTAACTGAACTCAATTCAACAGGCATTGAAAATATTAATTCAGGGGTCTATGGTTATCAACGAGGAGGCATTACCCTTGGGGATAAAGATAATCCCAATTGGACACGCTCTATCGGTTCGAAAAATGAGTTTGAAGATGTCGTCGCTGATCTAAATGCTATTGATATTGATTTATCCCTCGCACTCAATTACTCGACGATTTATGAAGAACAGATGAGCTTAGTAGGTAATGCAGCGAAACACTACAATGGTTGGTATATCAGAGAACACATTGTCGGTGAAGTCGGACCGGTGAGTGAGACCTATTTTGCCCGTCCTAAACTGGTAGCTTCGTGGATTAAATCACATGAAAAAGCGGTTAGAGACTTAAATTTAATGAGTTTTACCTATGAAGGAATCACCAATTTACTGTATAGCGATTACGGACGTGACGAACTTTCTATTCAAGAAGTCATGGCGCTTTATACCGATGCTCTGATGGCAATTGATGAAAACTATAAGATCAATGCCTTAACACCTAACTTCTATTTATGGCCATTTATTGATCGTTACTTACAAGCACCCATGTTTACCTCACAATATCTCATTCAAACCGATACCGTACCTTTCTTGCAACTTGTCTTACAGGGATCGATGGAAGTCTATGCATCCTATGCAAACTTCTCATTTTATACGGATAGTGATGTGCTTCGTATGATCGATTATAATGTGTTCCCATCCTTTATGTTGACGCATGACCCATCCTATGAATTGATATCCACAAATTCTTCAAATTTCTACTCTACTGAATATGTGCTTTACCAAGACATGATTCATGATATTTATACTCGAATGAATGATGCTTATCAAGATGTGCTTAATGCATCATGGGTAGATCGTGAAGTTTACATGCCAGGCGTCATCGTGAATACTTATGATAATGGTGTTAAGATTGTGATCAATTATACCGATGAACTCGTAGAATATGAAGGTCATTCGGTGACCGCACTCAACTACCGCGTGTTGGATTAAGGAGGCTAAGATGAAAAAACCTAAATCAAAAGTCTCAGACTTATCAAAACATGTCAATCGTTCGGCTTACTTATTCTTACTCCCCTGGCTTATTGGATTTGTGTTCTTTGTTGCTTATCCCTTTTTCTACACGATATATCTATCATTAAATAACGTCGTTAGGGATGTAACAGGGTGGACACAAACATGGATTGGCCTTGCCAACTATGAAACAGCGTTCTTTAAGAACACGACCTTTAATCCATTAATCTTGGACTTCATGGTTGTTGAACTCACCTATGTCCCAGCGATTATCGTGTTGTCATTAATCCTTTCGCTACTCCTTAATGCCAATATTAAATTCCGTGCAGGGTTTAGAATGATTTACTTCTTCCCGGTTGTCGTTTTATCAGGACCTGTGATGAGCGAACTCATTAACTCGGACTCAACGACCCGCATTGATGTCACCGAAATTATCGTGTTCCGCATGATTGAAAACTTTTCACCTTTCATTGCGGATATGATTGCCGGAATCTTTAACAACTTTACCCTTATCTTATGGTTTACTGGGATTCCAATTGTTCTGTTTATGAATGGTCTTCAGAAGATTAATTCACAGCTCTATGAAGCGGCTCAAATCGATGGTGCCAATTCTTGGCAGATCCTTTGGAAGATTACGATTCCTAATTTGAAATCAACCGCACTTGTAGTGTCCATTTTCTCGGTCGTTCAAATTGCAATTTTCCAAGTGAACCCGATCTATAACTTTGTGGTCGGTACGATCCGTGATAACTATTCCGATGGCCTTGGTTTCGCCGCTGCAGTTGTCTTGATTTATTCGCTCATCGTCATTATCTTTGTCGGTATTGCTTATGCCCTCTTGAGAGAAAAAGATGATACGGTATATGAAGAATCACTCAGAGAAAGAAAAGCAAGAACATTAGAGAAGATGAAAAAGTTGCAGCTACAAAAGCAACAAAAACCACTCTTTGATCAAATCAAAGATAGTGTGATTAACTTAACCAACAAGATTAAACAGAAAATGAAGAAGAAGGAGGATAAGAGCCATGATCAACAAGCTTGATCTTCTTAAATGGAGAAAACGCCTATTTGGACATAAAGCAACCTCAGGCATCATCGGTAAAACGGTGGTCTATGCGTTACTGATCGGTGTCAGCTACATCTTCCTCTTTCCTCTCTTAAAAATGATTTCGATGTCATTCTTGACACAAATCGATTTGGTTAATCCTGAAGTTGACTGGATTCCAACACAACTCAGTTTCGCCAACTATGTGGTGGCGAATCGCGTCTTAGGACTTTTACCCCCATCGCTTGCGAATTTTGCTGAAGCACCACTTCAAGCGATTTTAGGTATCTTTAGTGATGCAGGGAATCTCTTTCAATCCTTGAGAAATATTGGTGTCGTTGCCTTTGTTCAAACGGTGATCGCATCACTCACAGGATTTGCATTTGCCCGTTATGAGTTTAAGTTTAAGAAATTCTGGTTTGCGATGGTTTTACTTTCCTTCGTCATTCCATTGCCAATGGTCACCATCCCCCGTGTCATGACAATCTTTGGCTTACAAGATACGATTTGGACTCCATTCTTTAACTCAACGCTGCGCGGCACTTTCCTTGATGGCATTTTAAAACCCACCCTTTTCCAAACGATGTTTCCTCAGTTCTTACTCACTCTGTTTGGTCAAGGTGTCAATTCAGCCATCCTCATTTTAATATTCTACAATTTCTTCAAGATGATTCCCATCTCATTAGATGAAGCAGCAAGAATCGATGGTGCGACTTCCACTCAGGTTTTCTGGCATATCTATGTCAAACTTGTCACACCGATTATTATCACCGTTTTCCTCTTTAGTTTTGTATGGAATTGGAATGATATATATTCAGCAACGATCTATTATAATTCCAATAATCCATTAATTGTGTTAAGATTATCTTTGTTTGCCTCTCAATTTGAAGACCTTGCTGGAAGTATTCCTGGTCAAGGTGGGCAAGTAAGAATTAATGAAGCTTACCGTATGGCTGCGACCTTCTTATCGATGTTACCGTTATTTATCATGTATTTAGCGGCGCAACGTAAGTTTATTGAAGGTATCGAACGTACTGGTATGACAGGAGAATAAAATGAAAAAAAACTTACTATTTATTTTACTTATCGGATTCATCTTCCTCTTATCCTCATGTGAGGAGGATGAACCGACACCCCCTGAAGAAACAGATTATTCCCTTTGCAAAGGCGCAGGATATGACTATGATTTCACGACGATCGACGATTATGAACTCGTCTGGTCCGATGAATTCGATGTTGATGGTGCCCTAGATTCGACCAAGTGGGGATATGATGTGGGAGGTCAAGGTTGGGGAAACAATGAACTCCAATACTACACGAATGGCCTTAACTCTTGGGTAGAAGATGGCAAGATGATCATTGAAGCACGTAAAGAAGCGTATTTAGGTCGCGATTATACCTCTGCTCGGGTGATCAGTAAAAATAAGGGTGATTTCCTCTATGGAAAGTTTGAAATCAGTGCCAAACTCCCTACCGGTGTCGGTACCTGGCCAGCGATTTGGATGTTACCTACCGATTGGCGTTATGGTAGCTGGCCAAATAGCGGTGAAATCGATATTATGGAACATGTTGGCTATGACCAAAATGTGATTCATGGATCGATTCATACCAAGTTTTATAATCATTCGATAGGCACTCAAAAGAGTGGAACTCGCGTGATTGAAAGTGCATCGACAGGATTTAATAAATATTCCATCGTCTGGTTACCCGAACGGATTATTTTCTACATCAATGATGTGCAATACTTCCGTTTTTATCCAGGTTTATATTTAAATTGTCCAGGATTTGAAGAATGGCCGTTTGACCAACGTTTCCATCTTTTACTCAATATCGCCGTTGGTGGTAATTGGGGTGGCGCTGAAGGTGTTGATGACTCTATCTTCCCACAACGCATGGAAATTGAGTACGTGAGAGTATATCAATCAGAAACAGTGACCAATTTACAGAAAGGATAAGACATGATGAAGTTTTCTTACCAATATGAACAAGGCAAGTTGTGGATTGATCAGTATGATCAAAAAAAGCCATTTGCCTCCTTTTTGCCTGGCATTGCCGGACGATATGGCATCCCTATGTGGGTGTATTATGTGAATCGAGGTCAACTGATTTCGAGTTTTGGTCTTGAATCCAAGGATCAAGCGATTTTGGATTTTAGTCCAGCCAATATGGCGTATCGACGGACAGAAATCGATGGATTTCGCACATTTATTAAAGTCGATGGACGCTATCATGAACCATTTAGTTCCACACAAGATAATCCACGTCAAATGTGGATTGAAACGAATGCTGTAGGGATTAAAGAAGTTTTTGATGATCTCGAAGTGACAGTTAAATATTTTAACGTCACGAACCAGCCTTATCCAGGATTAATCCGAAAAGTATCACTCAAAAATTTAAGAAAAGACAAAAGAACAATTGAACTCGTCGATGGTTTAGCAACGATGTGGCCTTATGGGACCAACCAATTCATGATCAAAAACATGAGCAATTTAGCGGTTGCTTGGTTTGATGTCTTTAATCAAGAAAGAAAGATGCCGCTATTAAAAAATCGCTCAACCACCGAAGATACTGCAGAGGTTGAAGGGGTTGAACAGGGCAATTTTTACGTGTCGATCAATCAAGAACAAGAAAAACTTGACGTCATCTTTGATCCTTCCTTGATCTTTGGTTATGAGATGTCACTTCGTGAACCCAAGGTATTTAAAGATACCGGATTATCTCATCTATTACTAGAAGATCAAGTCACAGTCAACCAACTTATGAGTGGTTTTTCTGCTGCATCCATTGAACTAAAGGACCAGTATACGTTTTATACACTCTTCGGAAAAGCGAATCACCTCGAAGAATTGCATGAACTTGAAACAACCCTCAGTTTTGAGTATTTTGAAAAACTTGAAGCATTTGCCATGACATTAGGTGAAGAAGTCACTTCACCGATGGATGTATCTACACGATATAAGACATTTGATGCGTATTTAAAACAAAGCTTCCTTGATAATTTATTACGTGGAGGTTATCCTCTTGTCTTTAAAGGAAAAGACCATGAGATTATTTACCATATTTACTCAAGAATTCATGGGGATATGGAAAGAGAGTACAACAATTATTTTGTTGAACCCGCATACTTTTCACAAGGTAATGGTTCGTATCGCGATGTCAATCAAAACCGTCGTAATGACGTCTATTTTGTTCCTGAAGCACAACTATTTAATATTCGTCAGTTCATGGACCTTATTCAGCTCGATGGACATAATCCTTTAACGATCCAAGGAAGCAAACTAAAGATTAGTCATGAGGATTTACCCGATATCTTAAAACTCGTGACCTCACATCAAGATCGCGTCGAAAATATCCTAAAGAAATCATTTACTCCTGGTAAATTGATGACAGATGTGGATCATTATAAGATTGGATTATCTGTGGATAAAGAACGTTTCTTAACCCACGTTCTTTCTTATGCGACACAAGAAATTCAATCTGTCTATGGAACAGGTTACTGGAGTGATCACTGGATCTATAACATGGATTTGATTGAATCCTATTTAAATGTATTCCCGGATCGCTTAGATAAACTCCTGTTAAGTCCTGAATATCGTTTTTATCAAAATCATGTTTCGGTTTATCCTCGCTCGATCAAATATGTGATGACACCAAAAGGTGAAGTCCGTCAACTCGGTCCACTATACCATGACCAAGAAAAAATCGATAGAGCAAAACTTGCTGTCAATCAAACCAACTTCCACAAGAGTTCACACGGTGAGACGATTCGGGTCACACTTTTAACCAAACTGATTCATTTAGCATCCATCAAATTTACCAGTTTAGACCCTGAGGGTATGGGGATGATGATGGATAGCGAAAAACCAGGCTGGAACGATGCTATGAATGGTTTACCCGCGATTTTCGGTTCTGGACTCACCGAAACCATCACATTGAAGCGGTTGGTTGATCGCATGCTCGAATGGTTGCCACAGCTTTATGACGAACAATTCTTAGTCCCTACACGCATTGCACAATTCTTTAAGGATATTGTCGCAGGTGTCGATTTTGGTTATGATTATCTACAAGATTTACGCGAAGCATTTGATCGTGATACGAAATTTTTCCTCGATCCACAGCCTTTGAAAATCGCAAAAAATGAACTTATCCATGGGCTGATTATGATGAAAAAGGCGATTGAAAAGGGCTTAACTAAGGCAAAAAACATGGGCGATGGCATTTTACCAACCTATCTATCCTATGAAGCTTTTGACTATCAAGTAAACGAGAAAAGACATCCTGAATTAGGTTATCCTACTGTGACCGTTCGTTCCTGGAAAGTGAGAATGCTCCCCTTCTATTTAGAAGCTCCAGCGACTTACTTAAAACAGTTACACGACCACGATGAAGCCAAGATCATTTATGACAAAATTAAACAAACCGAGATGTATGATCAAAAACTTGGTCTATACCTAACATCAAATCCACTTGATGACGAAACACTTGAAATTGGACGTGCACGTGCCTTTACTAAAGGTTGGTTAGAACGTGAAGCGTGCTTTATGCACATGTCTTACAAATACTTAATCAGTTTAATCAAGAGCGGTCTCTATAAAGAGTATTTTATCGATATGAAAACGGCGATGCCTCCGTTTATGGATCCTGAAGTCTATGGTAGAAGCCCCTTAGAAAATGCTTCATTTATCGCGACATCAAATAATCCTAATCCAAAGAATCATGGTCGCGCTTTTGTCGCTCGTCTCACAGGGACAACCTCAGAAGCAATCACCCTCATGATCCTTATGATGACCGGGAAGAAGCTTTTCACATTTGAAGATCAAGTATTGAAGTTTAGAGTTCAACCGATCTTAACGAAGGATTTCTTTGATGATCATCATGAAGTATCCTTTAAATTATTTAATAAAGTGAATATCACTGTCGTCAATCCTGAACTTAAGGATACGTTTGATGGCCTTGAGCCAGTCGAATATCAACTGTCAAATGCTTTTGATTTAGTGACGATTCAGGGATCCACTGTCGATGGTCATCTTGCAGAACAGATAAGACGTGGTCATTTTGATCGCGTACGTGTCATATTAAAGTCAAAATAACACCAAGATAAGACACAACAAGTTTTGATTGTCATCCATGTCATTTTCATATGGATAAATCGATGGAGGATCATATGCAAATAACTAAAATACAAACAGCCAGAGATACTTTAGAACGGTGGCATCAGCACCCCACTGAACACTTTGATCAAGGTGTTGAATCCAACTATCCAATGATCGTTTTAAATCCAAAGATCACCTATCAATCACATATCGGATTTGGTGGGGCTTTTACTGAAGCTGCAGCGTATACTTTTTTTGAACTATCGGTTGATCAACAACACGAAGTTATCCAAAAATATTTCTCCAAGGAAGGGTTGAATTACACCATGGGTCGCACAGCGATTCATAGTTCAGATTTTGCCCTAGGGAATTATACCTATGTAGCTGATCATGATGAAACATTAAACACATTTGATCTTTCAAGAGAAGACCAGTTTGTTGTTCCTATGATTAAAAAAGCTATGGTGTATCAAAAAAAGTTAAAATTGCTTGCATCCCCATGGTCACCACCTGCATGGATGAAAACAAATCAAGAAATGAATCACGGAGGATCACTGCTTGCTAAGTATCGTCAAACATGGGCGAATTATTTTGTCAAATATTTATCTGAAATGAAATCGCGCGGTATTCCTTTTTGGGCCGTCACGATTCAAAATGAACCTCAAGCCGTACAGACCTGGGATTCTTGTATCTATTCGGCGGAAGAAGAACGTGATTTCGTAAAAGATTACTTAGGACCCACCCTTCATACCTTTGATCCTGAGCTAAAAATCTTAGGATGGGATCATAATCGTGATATCATCATCCCCAGAGCAAATACAATGCTTTCAGATCAAAAGGCTAACAAATATCTTTGGGGGATTGCGCACCACTGGTATGTGAGTGAAGCCTTTGAAAATCTATCGATTGTCAAATCACTTTTCCCCGATAAACATCTCGTATTTACGGAAGGTTGTATCGAGGGAGGCCCTAAGCCGCATGCATGGAATACCGGTGAACGCTATGGCCGAAATATCATCGGTGATTTCAACAATCACGTTGAGGGTTGGATTGATTGGAATTTGATTCTGAATGAAGAAGGCGGGCCAAACCACGTTAAAAACTACTGTGATGCCCCCATTCTTTATGATCGAAAAACAAAAGAAATCATCATTAACTCTTCATATTATTACATTGGTCATTTTTCTAGATATCTTAAGGAACATGCAAAACGTATTTCATCTGTGATGAATCTACCTCAAGGCGTCTATTCTGTTTCATATCAAAATCCTGATCAAGAACTCATCGTTGTTATCCAAAATGAGACCTCAAATCACCATAGTATCTCTTTGGTTCTTGATTCAAAGAGTAAAGTCATTCATCTTGAACCCCACTCCATCGTCACATTAATCATCAACTAATGAGAAAATTTCGTTCATTATTCGTAAATTTTCTTTAAAATATCGACATTTACTACGTCGATTTGCTACAATACTTGTGGACTGGAAGTGAAATGATGGTTACCATCGATGAAATCGCGAAACTTTCGAAAGTTTCAATCTCAACCGTATCAAAAGCATTAAATGGTTATACAGAAATCAGTGAGAAAACAAGAAAAAGAATTATTGATATTGCCGATGAACTTGGCTACATGCCCAATGCGACGGCACAAAGTTTGGTGCGCAAGCGCTCAAATACGGTAGGCGTTGTGTATGAAGTACAGTACGGTCTTAAGAATCTCTTTTTCTCTAGTGTGCTTGAAGCCTTCCGTAAAAATATCGAATCTAAAGGTTATGATATTTTATTGTTATCCCACAATACCGACAGCGGTCTTGATTACTTAAGACATTGTCAATCAAAAAACGTCGATGCAGTACTCGTCGTTTCAGGTGGGGATAATATTGAAGCCATTCACAAGCTTTATCAGAGCCAACTTGCTGTTTTAACTTTAGACCCAACTGAAAAGGGACCCAATTCCATTTTTTCGGATTCCTATCATTCGATCAAGCGTTCTTGCAAGTATCTTTATGATTTAGGCCATAAGCGTATCGCTTTTATCAACGGTTCTTATACCAATTTTATTGGACGTGAACGTTTACGCGCTTATCTAGATTTTATTCACGAAAAAGGACTTGAACCCCTCTATTTAGCCGAAAGATCAAACGAAAAATATAGTTACGAAGAAGGCTATATGACCATGAAAATGATCTTTGAAGAATTTGGACTTCCTGAAGCTGTTTGTTCGGTGTCTGATCTCATGGCAATTGGAGCCATTAATTATCTTAATAATCACGGTTTTTCTGTTCCAGGTGATGTATCCGTGATCGGATTTGATGATCTGCAAGTGTGTGAGATCGTCACCCCGAAACTGACCACCATTCGTCAGGATTACGAAGCCTTTGGAGAACTCGCATGCGAGACACTCCTCGGGATGATTGAAGGCAAAGTGAGAAAGATTGATCCGATCATCGTTGACACCGAAATTATCGTTAGAGATTCGTGTCGAAAACGTAAGTAATGCGAAAGTAGCCTGTGCAACAGGCTTTTCTTTTTTGAAGAACACTTTTATGTGAAG
Organism: uncultured Acholeplasma sp.; assembly: GCA_937868795.1. GTDB lineage: Bacteria > Bacillota_I > Bacilli_A > Acholeplasmatales > Acholeplasmataceae > Peloplasma. Next base: position 48,893 of record CALMNM010000154.1, on the reverse strand, counting down.
TCCTTGTTTTTTTGGATAAATCATATATAATGAAAGTACCTGAGATTCCTTTAAACAATATGATGAGTTTCACCCCTTTAGGGTGTTCTTGTCGTTTAACTGATTCTCAGTCGCCTTGTCCGCGCCCCCCCTGCGGTCAAGGCATTTTTTTTAATCTTCTTTATCTTACTTGATGGTATAATAAAAATAGAATAAGCTTTCATCATAATTGAAGAAGAGGTGCCTTATGTCACAAAAAATTCTAATCGTCGAAGATAACATCCTCGTCAGCCGAAGCATTGAAGCCAAACTGAAAGAAGAAATGTTTGATGTCAAAGCCGTATTCAATGGAGAAGATGCCATCAAGCAGTTTGATGCTGTGGACTATGATTGTGTTTTACTTGATTTGATGTTGCCTTTGAAGAATGGGGAAGAGGTCTTAAAACATATCCGATCAAAGGGTGATGTCCCTGTGATCATTATTTCAACAAAAGATACCGATGTCGAAAAAGCGATTAATTTAGGATTAGGCGCTGATGATTATCTATCCAAACCATTTTCTATGTTAGAACTTGTCGCAAGAGTCAAAGCAGTGCTTAGACGTTCACAAAAATCTCATGAAAAAGAACATAAGAGTGTGATCGATATCGGACCACTGAACATCAATTTAAGTACTTTTGAAGTCAAAAAAGATGGTAAATTACTGGAATTAACACTCAAAGAATTTGAAATCTTGAAGTTACTCGTGACGCATCCTGACCAGACGTTCTCTAAACAACAGATGTATCGTACGGTATGGGGTGAAGAGTATTATTATAATGACAATGTGATCAACGTCCACATTCGTCGCCTAAGAGAGAAAATTGAAGACGATCCATCCCATCCTAAGATTGTGTTAACCATGTGGGGATTTGGCTATAAATTGGGTCAAGAATAAAACGATTGAAGAGAGTAAATGCAACTCTCTTTTTTTATTTAAGAAATACTTAATAATTCTGTCATAGACTCGTAAACTCTTTTTGGTAGACTATAAGCATCTTGGAGGGGATACGATGCAGACGCTTAACGTTAGTTGGGATTTTTACTTAGTCTACAATCATCATAAGGGTGAACTTTTTTTGCATCCCTCTCATGCCTGTCAAACGAATCACGACGCACCCAATGAAATTATACTGAATAGTGAACAAATGAGATTATGGATTCATAAATACGATTATCGAAAGTTTCAATATTTTTCTGAACAATCACTTAAGCAGCCTTTTGATACCATGATCCGACTAAGATGTGAAAAGACAAACGACTACATTCGCACACAAGCGATTTGTCAATCGACATCTGATGGATTTCATTGCGTGTTAATTGATGATCGCCGGTATCATGAACTTTCAAAAAAAATGATCGAGCATAAAGTCAAAGAATCGAATCTAATTTGGCTTGATGAACAGTTGTCATTCTATGAGTCTTCGAAATCCATTCGCAATATCAAACAACATTTGACACGAATGATTTTCCGAGAAACGATTTAATAAATACGTAAGAAACACGTTATTTCACCGTAAGAGATTCTACGTATAATGAATATGAAATTGATGAAAGGAGCACTATACTATGAAATATATCATCATGACATTAACGATGCTACTTGCTGCAATGACCTTTGTTCTTGAAGTATCAAAGACACATGCAACGTCTGTAGATATTCAAAAGATTTCCTTTGAAGATCATCTTGGCAATGTCGTTTATAGCGAACATCTAGCAGCTGGTGCTAACCTTTCTGATTTTGTCCTTCCTGAAGGTCCAGAACGTCCCGGTTATCTCTTCGTGGGATGGAGTGGAGAACTTCCAGATGAAATGCCGAATGCAGATTTAGTTTATGTCGCAGTCTATATCGAACAAACATTAAGTTTGACGGTCAATGTCAGCTAATCAAAGTAAAAAAAATATTTCAAGATGTCTAAAATAAGGACATCTTTTTTATTATTCATCATCGTTAATGCTACAATAGGTTTAGGTGATGAAAATGCAGATAGCAAGTATAAATTTACGTATTGATGTACCAGTGGATGGGCAGCGTTCATGGGCATATCGCAAGGATTCAATGATTGATTTTATCTTACATGAAAACTTTGACATTATTGGGATGCAAGAAGCAGGTCCTGGTATGTTTAAAGATTTAGTGGATGGATTGAGCCATGAATATCAATTGATTTATCAGGGTCGTGATTCGCGTGGGGAAGGAACGCCTATTGCGGTTCATAAACATTTACCCATCTTGGATAAGGGAACATTATGGTTAACAGATACGCCCTTTGTTGAGTCGACGATTAAAGGAAGCCACTTTCCAAGGATCGTTACTTATGCAAAGATTGGGGGAAGCTTTCCCTTTTACTTCTTTAATACGCATTTGGATTATGCGAGTGATGATGTATGTCATCAACAAGCAGAATATTTAATGAAGATCATCCAACTGATTAATAAAGATCAACTTCCTTACATGATTACAGGGGATTTTAATCAATATCCTGATTCACGCACGATATCATTTTTAAAAGAATCGCATCAAACGCTCTATGATGCGATGGAAGTACCCCCGTTGACCTTCCATGGGTTTAGTGATCAAATCAAAGGACAACCGATCGATTATATCTTTTTATCTGATGCTTGGGTGATTGAGGGGTCAAACGTTCATCATCATAAGAAGGAATCGATTTATCTAAGTGATCATTATCCTATCTCTATCAACGTAAGAAAAAAATAGCACATCCTGCGATGTGCTTTTATCTTCGATGGTACCCCCTCACGGGATCGAACCGTGGACCCACTGATTAAGAGTCAGTTGCTCTGCCAGCTGAGCTAAGGAGGCATGTTTAGCCGTGCATGTGTTATTATAGCATATCATGATAAAATTGCAAGTCTTTATGACATAAAAAATCGATTTTTAAAATCATCAAAATGTTTAGTTCGCTCGCTGAATAACCTCATCACACATCTGATATGCTAATGTAATCATCTCTTTTTTATCTAAGGGAAATAAAACAGCAGATTTTCCAAATTTGAGCCCTGGTATTTTCTTTGTTTTCCACTGGTTGACATAGTCAAAGTCAGTCGTATAAATCGAGAAATGATGAGCTCCACCACCGAGCATTAAAAACAATTTAGGTTTAATTTTAAACATGGGGCGCTGATAGAAAAGGACAAATGGATAAGATGGATATGTCTTTTTGACATAATCACTGACATGATCAAACCACCATCCTTGTTCTTCAGTTAGCGTTGCACGATAATCTTCAATCGATTGAAATGCCATAATTAGCCTTCTTTCTCAATACCTACTCACATTATATAGAAAATTCGTGATATCTACAACTTAAAGATACTTCATCTCAAAAAATGAGGTGACCATGTTATAATAAAGTCATGTGTGAGGGGCCATATGTATACATACACTTTAGCATTTATAACAAATCATAATCAAATCCTTATGGTGAATCGAAAGAAAAAGCCTTGGCAAGGATGCTGGAATGGACTGGGTGGTAAACTTACTATAGGTGAATCCCCTTTGCAAGGCATTCTGCGTGAACTTTTTGAAGAAACTGGACAGCAGTTCCAAAAAGAAGATGTCAAAGACTGTGGCATTATGACCTGGAATACGTTTGATGCTCACGGACAAGGGTTGCACTTATTTCTTATTCACGGAGATAATTATCCCAAAATAAAGACACCACTTGCAACTGATGAAGGGATTTTAGATTGGAAATCGCTCGACTGGATTATTGATCCCAAAAACTACGGAGTTGCTCATAATATCCGCTATTTTTTACCTGTAATGATGGCAGATCAAACGCGCTATCATTTCCATTGCACATTCGAAAACGATGTGTTAGTTTCAGTGACAAAAGAGGTGATTGTTGATGTTTCTTGAAATGCTGATCATAGGAACAGGGATTCTTCTTGTCATCTATCTTGTACTAATCTTCCAACAGAAGAAAAATGAGAGTAAAATTAAAGAGAATACGCGATTGACTATCGAACAATACGGGGAAATTTCTGAAATCAATGGTCAACTTACGGTCTCAATAAATGAAGATATCTATTCGATATCCTACATACATGTGCCTGCCAATGCAGAACTTACCATCAATAGTCGAAATAAATGGGATATTCATGCAATTGGCAAATCCCATATTATTGACCAGACACAACGTCTATCTTCTCCATATCCGAAAATTGTTATTGTCTATCCATCAACACTTCGTGTTAAACGCTATATCAACGAAAATGAAATGGTCTTTGTCTCATTTGCTGATAAAGTCTATGATTTCTATGTAGTTCGTATTTTAGAATTAGAAGACTTACTAAAGAGGTTATCCCAACATGCGTAAAATTGTACTTTTCTTCATTATCATAGGGTTAACAGTAACCCTGACATCATGTCAAAATGAACCCATTCAATATACTGATGATCAACCCTTTGTTTTAGAAATGAAAGCAGACACATTAAAGATTTTACAAATCACTGATCTCCATCTAACCTACGGGTATGATTTTCGTGATCAAAAGACCCTCAAATTGATTACAGCGCTCTCTGAAGCTGATGATTATGATCTCATCGTTATTTCAGGTGATTTGACGATGTCACCTTCTGCGCCGCGCTTATTCAAGCAAATCATCGCACACATGGAAAAACTTAAAACGCCATGGACATTTATCTTTGGTAATCACGAGAATGACTATCACACCTATGAGGATTTCTTATCGATTATCCCAGAAACCGAATATCTCTACTTCAAAGTAGGACCGATGATTGATCAAGGTGGTGTGGGTAATTTTCACTTTACATTCACCAAAGATGGTTTACCTTTTTATCGACTTTATCTTTTAGATTCAAAAGCAGAAGCTCCTGAGTTAGAAGACGCTGATTTTGAATATGATTATCTTTCAGAAGGTCAAGTTGATTGGTATCGTGGACATGTGGAAAATGATCTTGTCGATTCCGTCGTTTTCATGCATATCCCCCTGATTCAATATAATCTCTATGATAATATCGTGGGGACATTTGGTGAAGATCGGGTTTATTCACAAGGCATGGATACGGGATTTTTTGACGCGATGGTTGAGTTTGGCAAATCCAAAGCACTCTTTGTCGGCCATGACCACCTCAATGATTTCTATTTCATGCTCGATGGCATCATGCTTGCTTATGGACGCGCGACTGGCTATAACGGATATGGCACCTTAGAAAAAGGTGGAAGACACATTGAAATTTTGGAGAATGGGACGCTAAATACGTACCTTGTTTCAGAAAGTGAGGTTTTATCATGACGAAAAAGCAAATCTTTTTAGCAACTTTTTCCTCACTCATTTGGGGTGTTCTTGGCTTGTTTTTCTTAGATACACTTTGGTTCTTCCTCATTCCATTGCTAGTGTTAGCGTATGGAATTTTTGGAGGTAGACGTCATGCTTAGTACACTCTTATTTACCATTATCTATGCTCTTTATCTAGGTGCATTTGTGGGACCACTACTTTTACTAGTGCTACGTATCTATATTGGATATCATGAAAAGCTCGATACGAAGGCATATCTTAAAGTTGTATTCATTCCCTTTTCGATCGGTTTATTTCAAACCTTTCAACGCCCCTTCAGATTCCAAAAGCTTTACTCTATACTTTTGATTGTAACAACCATCTTAGCTCTTTACGGGATGCTATATATGTTGTACATTCATTTTGATTTGAGTCTTATATGAAATATAAAGTCACGAAAAAACAAAATAACTCCCAGATGTGTTTTGTCTGTGGGATGCACAATCAAGCAGGATTACATACCAAATTTTATGAGCTCGATCACTCAATAATTTTAGGTGTTTTTCATGGTGAAAATGTTCATCAAAGTTATCCAACTCGGATGCATGGTGGGATTATCACAGCACTTCTCGATGAAACGATAGGACGTGCAATTCAAATTATTGAACCAAACACATTTGGTGTTACCTATGATTTGAATATTCGCTTTCAAAAACCTGTCCCTCTTCATGATACGCTTTATGTTGTAGGTAAGATAACCGAGGATCGTCGTAGACTCTTTTTAGGCGAAGGTTATTTATGTACAGAGAGTGGCGATATCTTAGCCACATGCAATGCCAAGTATTTTAAACAGGATGTTAATGACATCGTCACAGAAGACGAGCATTTTTTACAGGAGCAATGGATTTATGTGGATGAATTAATCCCTGAATTCTTCGACTTACCGATATGAGTATTTTAGATATTGAGCAGTTAACGTTTAGTTATAGTGGCGAAAATCTATATCAAAAAGCTAATATGCGTTTATTTGAAGGTGAACACGCTGTCCTCTTAGGACCGAACGGTACTGGAAAATCGACGCTTTTACGTTTGCTCGATAAACAATTATCTCCTGATTCAGGATCTGTTTCTTGGATGCCTAACAAAAAGATTGGTTATTTGGACCAGTATGCTAAAATTGATCCTGATCTCAAAGTAAACACATATTTATATGAAGCGTTTCTCCCTCTCTTTGAAAAAGAAAAGGAAATGGAATCGATCTATGAAAAAGTGGTCCATGCGCATGAGAAAGATCATGATCGCATGCTTTTATGGGCAGCTACTCTACAAGAGGAATTGATGGATGCTGATTTTTATGCCATCAAGTCAAAGATTGGGAATATTATTCATGGATTAGGATTAACCATGGATATTCTCGAAGAACCGATCAAGTATTTATCAGGTGGCATGCGTGCGAAGATTATTTTAGGTAAGCTTTTATTATCGGATGCTGATGTCTTGCTTCTGGATGAACCCACCAACTTCTTGGATGTGAAACATATCGAATGGTTAGCGAAGTTTCTACAAAGTTATCCTAAGACCTTTTTGGTCGTTTCGCATCTCGAAGAATTCATTGCAGAGATTGCCACCACCGTTTTCGCCTTAGAAAACGGACAAATCACGCGTTATAAAGGTAACTATGAATTTTATCTTAAGGAAAAGGAATTACGCTTAGAACAGGCCGAAAAAGCCTTTGTTTCTCAACAAAAATTCATTCAAAAGACTGAAGAGTTTATTCAAAAGAATATCGTACGAGCCAAAACAACGAAACGTGCCCAATCAAGACGAAAGATGTTGCAAAAGATGGTTCGAATTCAAGCGCCACAACATGATCGAAAATACCATTTTCAATTTCCTTTATCCTCACAAACAGGTAAAGATGTCCTTGTCACAGATCAACTTGAAATCGGTTATTCGGAACCGCTTTTAGAACCCTTATCCATCGCAATATTAAAGCAAGAGAAGGTCGCGATCACAGGGAAAAATGGGATTGGTAAATCGACGTTTATCAAAACCATTATGGACATTATTCCCAAACTTGGTGGAGAATTTAAATGGATTGATACCGCAAAAATTGCCTATTTTGCACAAGATATGGAGTTTGAAGCAGGTATCACCCCATTCCAAATCGTTCATCATCGCTATCCCCATTTCACTAAAAAAGATGTGATGAGTCTTTTGGGTAATCACGGGATTGATTATGACATGGCTAATCGCGAGTTAAACTCACTTTCAGGTGGCGAACAAACTAAAGTACGTTTAGCACTGCTTCGTCATCAAAAAGGAAATGTATTAATCTTAGATGAACCCACGAACCACTTAGATGTCGCTGCGAAAGATGCATTGAAAGATGCATTAGCAGCTTACGAGGGAACGCTGATCTTGGTCTCACATGAAAAGGAATTCTATCAAGACTTATGTGATTATGAAATCATTCTTTATACATAAAAGGAAGCCTACTCGGCTTCCTTGTTTTCTAATGTATCATCGTATTGATCAATCTCTTGTACTAATGTATCGTAGACTTCTGATTCCTTAATCTTTTTAATGATCTTTCCTTTTCTAAAGAGGATAGCCTCACCTTTACCCCCAGCGATACCGATATCTGCGTGCATTGCTTCACCTGGACCATTGACCGCGCATCCCATGATGGCAACATTGATGTTCTTATTCACCTTAAGCAAATATTGTTCAATCTTTTTCGCAATATCGATCATATCGTATTGAATACGACCGCACGTGGGGCATGAAATTAGATTAGGTACTTTATCTTTAAGTCCTAAATTTTTAAGTATTTCTTTAGCGGCTTGAATTTCTAAGACGGGATTATCCGTTAATGAAACGCGAATGGTATTTCCTATACCTTCAGCAAGCAGGATTCCAATACCCATCGCACTTTTGATGGCACCTGAAAAAGCAGTACCCGCCTCAGTAACACCGAGATGAAGAGGATAGGGAAATGTTTTCGCGGCTAACCGGTAAGCTTCGATCATCAGTTTCATATCGGTTGCTTTCAGCGATAAGACGATATCATAAAATCCCATCGATTCTAAGATGTCCACATGATGCTTTGCAGTAGCAACCATATTTTCAGCAGTAGGAGCCATCCGATTAGGGAGAGAACCACTGTTAACACCAATACGAATCGGAATATTTTTTTCTTGGCAAGCTTGAACCACTTCCATGACGTGTTCACGCTTAGGAATATTTCCCGGGTTTAAACGAATCTTATCTACACCTTGACGGATGGCTTCCAAAGCCAAACGATAATCAAAATGGATATCTGCTACCAAAGGAATTGAAATTTGCTTTTTAATTTCACCTAAAGATTGAGCATCCACCATATCGAGGACAGCCACACGAACGATTTCACAACCAGCATCTGTGAGCTGTTTTATTTGTTTGACTGTGGCATCCACATCTTTGGTATAGGTCGTTGTCATGCTTTGTATATAGACTTTACTGTTTCCACCGAGTTGATAAGGTCCCACGTGGACGGGACGTGTGTTTTCTCTTGTTATCATTGTCATCACCTATAACGATTATATGATAAAAATCAAATTATGGGTACCACATTTGCTCCCGTGATGTATTTTTAAATTGAAAATGAAATTAAAATGAGAAACAGTTGAAAATGTGAATGTGATTTGTTATAATGGTCACGTACGTTTGGAGGGATTATCATGCGCGACCTAGTAAAATTGGTGTGTACCGAATGCGGCGAAGAAAACTATCATACGAATAAGAACAAAAAAGCTCATCCAGAGCGTATGGAAGTAAAAAAATACTGCCCACGCGAAAGAAAGTACACCATTCACAAGGAAAAGAAATAAGCTATTCTTTGAATAGTTTTTTTTCTATCAAAAATCATGATTCAGATTAAAGGTAATGACGATTTATCCCATGTTTATATCCTTTGTCGCTTCGATCAATGCTTGATTATTGATCCCTCACACAGCTATGATGACATCATCCATGCAGTGGGAGAACGATCGATTGTTGGCGTTCTTTTAACGCATGCACATTCGGATCATGTGGATCTGATTGGTCACTTTGATGCCCCGATTTATATGCATAGCGATGATGCGCATCTTTTATTTGAAGATCAGTACAATGGATATGCCCCAAAAACGCATCCTTATAAGCGTAAGCAACTTGACTTTATCTTTGTCGATGAAGGAAAGAAGATTATGCTTGCGGATCACACAATTGATGTCTTTGCGACACCAGGGCATACCAAGGGTGGGTTATCGTTCCTTTATGATCAGAAATTATTCACAGGTGATACCTTATTTAAAGAAGATGTAGGTCGGCATGATCTTTATTCAGGAAACCTTGTTGATTTAAGAAAGAGTATCATTAAACTTTTAGGACTTCCTGGAAATGTCAAAGTCTATCCAGGTCACGATGAAACGACGACCATTCGCAATGAACAAAAAAATAACCCCTATTATCTAAAATGGCAGAAAATGCATAAATAACACAATCGTGAGAGATTGTGTTTTTTTTAGACACTATGTGTCTAGTATTCTTTTATAAAAAATAGCACATAATCCTTGACAGTGCCAAAACGTTCGTGTACAATAAAGTTGGCACAAATCAAGAATGAGTGCTAATCGAGGTGAACGAATGATTACCAGTCGTCAAAAATTGATTTTAAAAGCGATTATTGAACAATATGTTAAAGATGCCCAACCTGTGGGATCTAAATCGCTCACCAACATGCCTTATCTCAACTTCTCCTCTGCGACCTTACGCTATGATATGGCACAGCTTGAAGATCTAGGTTTTTTAGAAAAGACGCATACATCAAGTGGACGTGTCCCATCAGAAAAAGGTTATCGTTATTATGTTGAACATCTTGTCACAAGAGATTATGAAGTCTTAGAACAATTTCCCTTAATCGACGAAGTATTCATGAAAAATACGATTGTACGCGATGCAGCGGTGGAACAAGCGATTCATTTATTATCTGAACTCACCAATTACACTGCGCTTGCGATCGGTCCTTCATCCAACCTAAATGTCATTAAGAAGATTGACTTTATACCATTATCTGAAAGAGAAGCGGTTGTGCTTATTGTGACCGATCAAGGTCATGTGCAACACCAAAATATTCGGATACCTGAAGAACTTAATATCAATGACGTCAAAGAAGTCATTAAGACATTAGATGATTTGTTACGCAATCGTCTCATCTCTGAAGCAAGTTCCATTCTTGAAGCAGAGTTTGCAAAATCAGAGATTGAATCCTTTATGGAATATCAATCACAACTCATTCAGTCCTTTATCCATGCATTTTCGAAATTTGCCCAAGATAATTTCTATCTTTCAGGTGTGACCAACGTTTTTGAACAACCTGAGTTTCACAACGTAAGGCACATTAAAAACTTTGTCGACATGCTAGACCGAAGGGAACTCGTTAAACTGATCGGTGATCATGAAGGACTATCGGTGAAGTTTGGCAGTGATTTGCAACTCATTCCAATGGATAATTGTACGATTATTTCCATACCCTATCGCGTCAGTGATTATGAACATGGAACAATTGCTGTTGTAGGACCAACACGCATGGAATATAACAAGGTCATTCCGCTTTTGGAATATATCGCTAGCAACCTTGGAAAACTCTATAAAAAATAAAGAAGGATGATCAAACATGGAAGACAACAAAGAAAAAGAAATCAAAGATACGGAACTTGAGCACGATGAAGACGTGCATGAAGAACCTCATAAAAAAGAAAAACGTAATAAACATAAAGAACAGATTGATCAACTCGAAAATGAGTTAAAAGAGATTAAAGATAAAATGCTTCGCAACGCTGCAGAACTCGAAAACTTTAAAAAGCGGATGCATAATGAGCGCATTCAAGAAAGAAAATATGCCAGCAAGCACTTGATTGGTGAGATTTTAAACCCTCTAGATCAACTTGATAAAATTGTCAATATGACCACTGATAACGAGTTGTTAAAGAATTTCTTGATTGGTTTTAAAATGATCAATGATCAGATTTACAATGTGTTAACCAGTGATGGATTAAAAGAAATTCAAGCGTTGAACCAACATTTCGACCCCAATATTCATCACGCGATCGAAAAGATTTCTGATAAAGAAAAAGAAAACGGCATCGTCATAGAAGTCGTACAAAAAGGATATACATATAAAGATCAATTACTAAGACCTGCCATGGTCAAAATCAATGAATGGAGTGAAGAAAATGGCAAAGACGAATAAAATTATCGGTATCGATTTAGGAACAACCAATTCATGTGTCTCCGTGATGGAAGGCGGAGAAGTCAAGGTCATCGCAAATGCTGAAGGTGGTCGTACGACCCCATCTGTCGTCTCATTTAAGGGTGAAGACATCAGCGTTGGTGATGTAGCAAAGCGTCAAGCGATTACAAATCCCAATACTGTAAGCTCAATCAAGCGTCATATGGGAGATAACGCGTATCGTGTTGACATCAATGGTAAGAAATATACCCCACAAGAAATTTCTGCGATGATTCTTCAAAACTTAAAGAAAACAGCTGAAGATTATCTTGGGGCTACTGTGACCGAAGCGGTGATCACCGTTCCTGCTTATTTCAATGACGCACAACGTCAAGCAACCAAAGATGCAGGGAAAATTGCTGGTCTTAACGTTAGACGTATCATCAACGAACCAACCGCTGCAGCTTTAGCCTATGGGATTGATAAGACTGAAAAAGAACAAACCGTGCTCGTGTTCGACCTTGGTGGTGGAACATTTGACGTATCGATCCTGCATTTAGCGGATGGTACCTTTGAAGTTGTATCCACATCAGGTGATAATCACCTTGGTGGGGATGACTATGATGAAGTCGTGATGAATTATTTAATCGATGAATTCAAAAAAGAAAATGGTGTGGACTTATCTAAAGATAAGATGGCACTCCAACGTCTAAAAGATGCTGCTGAACGCGCAAAGAAAGAACTTTCTGGTGTCACCACTTCACAGATTTCTCTTCCCTTTATCAGCATGGGTGTTGCAGGACCTCTCCACCTAGAAAAGACATTAACACGTGCGAAGTTCAATGAACTTACTGCACATCTCGTTGAACGTTGTGTAGGACCCGTTCGTCGTGCGCTCTCTGATGCTAAAATGACTGCAAAAGACATCCACCAAGTATTATTAGTCGGTGGATCCACACGTACTCCAGCGGTTCAAGAAATGGTAAAACGTGAACTTGGTAAAGAACCCAACAAGAGCGTTAACCCAGACGAAGTCGTCGCTATGGGTGCTGCGATCCAAGGTGCTGTCCTTGCCGGTGATGTCAAAGATGTCTTACTTCTTGACGTAACACCACTTTCTTTAGGTATCGAAACATTAGGTGGTGTTTTCACCAAACTCATCGAAAGAAATACCACGATTCCAACATCTAAATCTCAAGTGTTCTCAACCGCTAGTGATAACCAACCCGCAGTAGACATCCATGTCCTTCAAGGTGAACGCTCTATGGCTGCAGATAATAAGACATTGGGAAGATTCCAACTTGCCGATATTCCTGCTGCACCACGTGGCGTTCCTCAAATCGAAGTGACATTTGATATTGATGCGAATGGTATTGTGTCTGTTAAAGCGAAAGATTTAGGAACGAATAAAGAACAAAAGATTACGATTTCTGGATCAGGTTCGTTATCAAAACAAGATATTGACCGCATGGTTAAAGAAGCTGAAGAACAAGCTGAAAGTGACCGTAAGAAGCGTGAAGAAGCCGATCTTAGAAATGAAGCCTCTAATTTGATTTTCCAAACACAAAAAGCCATGACTGATCTTGGTGCTGAAGTGGATGGAGCAACCAAGAGCAAGCTCGAAGGTTTAATCAAAGACTTAGAAGAAGCGCTCAAAGGCAACGATTTAGATCTGATTAAATCAAGAAAAGAAGCTCTTGAAAAAGATGCACAAGATGTTGCAGTTAAAGCATATCAAAAGGCTCAAGAAAAGCACCAAGCACAAAGCGGACAACAGGATTCATCTGACCATAAATCCAATACCGTAGATGCAGAATTTGAAGAAAAATAATCCAGTAAGGGGCGTTGCCCCTTATTGTGAATGGAGTTGATGATATGGCAGATAAACGTGATTATTACGACGTTCTAGGCGTCTCAAAAACCGCAACAGAGGATGAAATCCGTAAAGCATACCGTGGACTAGCAAAAAAATACCATCCCGATGTGTCTAAGGAAGCAAACGCTGAAGAAAAATTCAAAGAAGTTCAGGAAGCTTATGATACGTTATCCGATCAGCAAAAACGTGCCGCATACGACCAATATGGTCATCAAGGCAATCCATTTGGTGGTGCCGGGTCAGGTTTCTCTGGATTTGGTGATTTCGGAGGTTTCTCCGACATTTTCAGCCAGTTCTTTGGCGGGGGTCGTCAACGTCGTGAAAGTTATAACGGACCGCAACGCGGCGATGATTTAGAACGAACCATGACGATTGACTTTATGGAAGCTGTCTTGGGGACCAAAAAACCCATCAATGTTGATATCGATGAAGATTGTCATACATGTCATGGTTTAGGTGCTGAATCTTCCAAAGACATCGAAGTTTGTGATCGTTGTCACGGGGATGGCTTTATCAATGTTGAGCAGCGAACCATGTTTGGCGCGATGCGTTCACAACAAGCATGCCCCAAGTGTGGCGGTAGCGGTAAAATTATTAAAAAGCGTTGTGCAACCTGTAACGGACGTGGCCGTGTGAAAACAACCAAATCCGTGGAAGTAAATATTCCAGCAGGTGTGGACAATAACATGTCGCTCAAAGTTGCTGGTTATGGCAATGGTGGCACAAAGGGAGCATCTCCTGGGGATCTCTATCTCAATTTTAGAGTTCGCCCCCATAAGGTGTTCCGTCGTGAAGAGGATGATATCATCCTTGAAGTCCCGATCACCATCACACAAGCTGTCCTAGGCGGAAATGTCGATATTCCAACCATCTATGGGGATGTCTCGCTCAAAATCCCATCGGGAATCGAGCATGGTACGATCCTACGGATGCGTGAAAAGGGCATTCAAAATGTTAGAACAAAGCGTAAAGGTGACCAACAGGTCATCGTGCAGATCAAGACGCCAAAAAATCTTTCTTCTCAAGAAAGAAAACTTTATGAGCAACTTGAAAAACTCGAAGCCAAAGAAAAAGAATCCAGTTGGGAACGATTTAAAAATCTCTTTAAAAATTAATGGAGGCACTAGGCCTCCATTTTTATTTTTTGGGGGGAAGGGGGAAGAAGACCGAAGTCTTTTTCGCATATTCGATAAAATCAGGACGCGATTGATATTTCTTTTCTAGGAGTGGTACTCCTGAAACGTATCGCAAGAGATAAGTGATGAAGATTGGACTGATGATGACAACGGCACTAAGCCATGATAATCCACTCAATCCAATGACCCAAATCCCCCACCACATCAACGCTTCACCAAAATAATTGGGGTGACGTGTGTATTTCCAAAGTCCTGTAGTCAAAAGTTTTCCTTTATTCTCTGGGTTTGATTTGAAGCGATTAAGCTGATGATCACCAAGCGCTTCAAAATAGAAACCGATGAGCCAGAGCACAACACCAACTCCCAAAAGAATTTGGGCGAAAAGATTCATTTCATCAAATCCGGTATAACCACTGATTATGATTGGAGATGCGATGATCAATAGGAAGATCATCTGGAGCATGAACACATAAACATAAGCCTTTAAATGGACGTTTGTTTTCCATTTGTTACGCATATTGACATAGCGATAATCTTCTGGTTTTGACCAATTTCTGATTCCAATATGGAGGAAAAGGCGAATGCCCCATAACGTGACTAATCCGACAATGATCCATTGATGGAAGTGTTTGACATCATCAGAAAGCAACATTGTCCAAGCGACAACAACATACCCCATACCCCATGCAATATCTGCTAGTCCATTATTCTTTTTTAGTTGAGCGATGAGATAAAAGATGTTAAAAAAGACAAAAACAGCAATCAATGTGGTTATAATCATGATGGATCCTTTCTAATATAGGCTACCGCGACCGTTCCAATCCCTGCGTTCATTGCAACAACGGTGGATATATCCATGATATACGTGGGTTTTTCACCCAATAAGCTTTCAAGTGATGATGCATAAAATGATGCGCGATCCTCTGCATTCGCATGGACAATGGCGTATGACTCAATGCCGTGTTTTTGATGGATTTCTTTGATATGATCAAATATTTTTTGATCCGCTTTGTGCGTGGATAAGGTTTTCATCATGATAATACCTTTACCATCTTCATCAATAGAGATAACAGGCTTTAAATGCATTAAGGAGACGATGGTTCCTGATAATCGTGTTAATCGTCCCGAGCGAATCATATATTTGATCGTTTTGACACTGACTAAAATCTTCGCCTTGGTCGTCATCTTTTCAATCGTATCGACGATGGTATCCATCGGTAATCCTTCATGAATGAGCTTCGCTGCTTTCAATACGAGGAGTCCTTCAGCACCAGAATTTTGTTTCGAGTTTATGACTTTTATCTTAGTCTTTGGAAACTTATTCGCCGCTTCAACAAAGGCTTGATACGTTCCACTCATCTCTTTGGATACGGTGATGACGATAATCTCTTTATAATAAGTTGTTAAAAAAGAGAAGAAGTTTTCTAAAGATTTACCGTTGGGTTGTGAGGAAGTGGGATAAACCTCTAATGAATCCATCAGTTCATAGAATCGCGTACTTTGAATGGTGACTTTATCTAAATATTCCGAATGATTCATATGAAGTGTAATCGGGTATTGATGTACTTGATAATGATCAACAAGGTCAACGGGAAGATCAGCAATTGAATCTGTGACTAAGGCAATTGGATATTTCCGATGATTTGCCGCTTCAAATTGCCGCTTCATGTCATCGACTTTTTGTTCTTGAATTTGACCATATTGATCTAAATAGGCGAACACTTGATCGGGTTGATCAGAATGTATGTGAACACGAACCGTGCGCTCATTTCCCGCAACGACTAATGAATCCCCATAGGAAGATAATTCTGTTCGTATATGATCGATATCGAGTTGCTTTCCTCGAAGTAAGGCTTCTGTACAATAACGGAATTGCGAGTCTTCCAAATGATCGACGTGGAGATCTTCGACGGCTTCATGAACCTCTATCACAAGATCCTCACCCTTAAATGCTTTAATAAAACCTTCGATAAAATGCACAAATCCTTTCGCGCCTGCATCGACGACATGATTATCTTTGAGGACTTTTAGGTACTCTGGTGTTTTCGCGAGTTCTTCTTTAACATATTCATAGGATTTAACTAAAAGATCAATCGCTTCACCGGTTGCTTTTTTAAATTCGTTTAAGGCATTCATCCAGGCACGCATCACAGTGATCATCGTGCCCTCTACAGGGGTGTTGATTGAATGGTAGGCAGCTTGATACGCTTTTTGAGTTAAAGAAATAAACGTATCGAGATCGATCAATTCTTGATCCAAAGCATCGGATAGACCACTGATATAGGAAGCGAAAATGATGCCTGAGTTTCCTCTGGCACCGATAATGGCTGCATCTGCGATTGACTGGAGTGTTTCTTTAGGTGTTTGACCTAATTTTGAGCGTTCAATAATGGCATTCATCATCGAAGCGAGATTGGTCCCGGTATCTCCATCTGGTACAGGAAATACATTAATAGAATTCAATCCGTTCTTTTCAGAAATGACCTGTTTCGCGCCGATGATAAATGATTTGTAAAGCAGTTCATTGGAAATGATAAATGATGACATAATCTAACCTCCAATCTAAAAAATCCACTGATAGATGAGGTAAGCTAACGTGGATGTTGAGAGTCCTAAGAAGGTCCCCCATCCAAGATCAATTAACGTAATGGCAATCGGCCAATCCTTGAGAGTAGCAAGATTTGTTAAATCATAAGTTGCATAAGTGATTAATCCGAAAAGTGCGCCATAAAGAACAGCATGAAGCAATTTTCCATCTTGTACAGCAGGCATCAACACGAAGAGAACTAGCCCTCCAATAAAGAGTAAATAGAAAATAATCGCTGCCACCCAATTGACATTGGGGCTTAGGAGATGACCGATCTGTCGTTGATAGAGATTCTTCGCGATCAGTCCTAACCAGAGCATATCAATCAAGAAGAAAATAACAAAAGTGATGGCGTAGAGCTTCAAAAATGTGAGCATAGATATAACCTCTCTTTCACTTGTATTTTATCACGAATCTAAATTGGAAAGGTCCATTTTGACTCGACACGATGAATCAAGAAGTATCTTAAGTCATCTCGTTTTTAGATAGAATATGAATATGATATAATATGTGTGAATATTTATGGGAGGTATATCGTATGATTTTGATTCGCCACCACAATGAAGGACAACTCAAACCCTATTTCTATTTTGCACTAGAAGAATATGTCTTAACACACATGCTTAAAGATGACGAAACCTACTTTTTTACTTGGGAAATTCACGGTGTGGTCATCGGAAAAAATCAGGTGATTGAAAATGAAGTCAATCTCGATTTCTTAAAAGAGCATAAGATTGATATTTATCGTCGCCCCACCGGAGGTGGCTGTGTCTATGCAGATCATCGAAACACGATGTTTTCTATTATTACCAAGCGTCATAATAAAGAATTTTCTTTTAAAACGTATTTGTCCAAAATTATCGATTCGATGAAATTACTTAATATAAATATCGAGTTTTCAGGACGTAATGATCTTCTGTTTGAAGGTAAAAAGATTAGTGGAAATGCCTTTTTACAAAACAAGCATGGCATGCTCATGCACGGAACATTCCTCTATGATTGTGATTTGGAAACTATGGTTCGTGCCATTACACCAAGCGATGAAAAGCTTGTCTCAAAAGGCATAGATTCCGTTCGATCACGCGTCACCAATCTCAAACCTTATCTTCACGGATTGAGCCAGGAACAATTGATCAAACATTTTGAAAATACCATGACGAATCAAACGTATGAACTTACCCCTGAAGACATCAAAAAGATCAATAAACTCGCGGAAAAGTATCAAACGAAAGAATGGATTTATAAGAAACAACCTCCATATACCAAAATCCTAAAGAAACGTATTACTGGCGGCCTTTTTGAGATCAAACTCGATTTAGAAGAGGGCATTATCAAACAACTTTCTATCCAAGGAGATTTCTTCGATAAGAAGTCCTTGATTCCTTTTGAAAAGCATTTCGAACAACAACCCTATGATAAGGTCACGATCGAACGTATCCTCCAACAGGATTCGATCGAAGATTACATCCTTGATGTAAAGCAAGAAGAGTTTAAAACACTTCTTGAACAAGGGGTTTTAGGGGAATAACGCATTATTTTCATGAATTGTTGGGAATATTTGACAGGATTTTTGAATATTCGATATAATAGAATAGAAGGCGAAAGGTGGTTTAATCATGAAAGAAAAGAAACCTAGAAAAGCAGTCGCAGAATCAGAAATCATCACTGAAGATGATGTAGTCGTCAAAAAAGAAGTTGACAAAAAATCCAAAGTGAAACCGGTTAAAAATCGTGCGAAGTACACGTCAAAATATTTCAAGAAATTTTCTGGTCGTGCACAGGATTCGTATGATGGTATGCTACAAGAAGATTATCGCAGTGTTATCACTCGTGCCCATGAACTTTCAAGCATTCAAGAAAGCGATTATCAAAAGCTTATTTTAATCACAGTTCCTGATGCCTTTGACCACAATAGTAAAGTCTCCTACCGTTTGGATAAAAAACCTAACGGATCATACACACTTCTTTATGATCAAGCATTGGTAACCGCCGTCTTTTTTGGTGATGATTCATTATTTTATCACCAAGCCAATGTGGATCACAGAAATGGTCATATCGCGTATGATGTTTCTGGAGAATTTAATTATTTTGATGTTGTTCATATGGAAACTGCATTTAAGTATGACCATGTCATTCATCCAAAATATCTGACCCTTGATTTAGAGGTCACACTCGTTGATGGAACGAAGGTTCCTTTCCACTTAAGAAACCACCGAATTCATGATAATTATGACTTACAACAACTCCTCACCGCGCAAGAAAAAGACCTTTTGGATACATTAAAATTCAAGGTGAGAGAAAGCAGAAAAGCGCAAGCAAATTAATGACAATAATCACCTGTTTGCATTGACTTTTTAGTGAATGTTTTGTATAATACGTTCGTTGAGGTGAAATCATGAAAATGTCACTCCATGAATTAAAAGAAAAGACTTCACTTGATTTTGAGTTCGACTTTACGTCAAACCTCACATCAGTTCCAGACATGGTATCGATAAAACCTGCGAAGATTCATCTTGATTGGTCCTGGTTTCAAGACCATCTGATCATGACACTTAAACTTCAATGTCAGATGGAACTCGCCTGTGCAAAGACACTGAAACCAGTGCCTTACACGATGAATTTAGACACTGAGATTATCTTTGGTGACATCGATGATGCGGATTATCCACTCGAAGATCCCATCCATATCTCGGATATTATCTTCGGTTACATCGTGACCGAAAAACCCTACACCATTTATCATCCAGATGCAGAAAAGACCACATTCGAAAAAGAAAAGAGTCCTCACCCCGCATTTGCTGATTTGGATAAGAATTACAAGACTTAGGAGGTGAACAGATGGCTGTTCCATTTCGTAGAACGGGTAAAACTGCTAAAAGAAAGAGAAGAACTCACTTTAAGTTGACTGCTCCAGCATTAGTTGTTTGCCCACAAACCGGTGAATTCACACTACCACACCGTGTGACACCAAACAGTGGTTATTACAAAGGACAACAAGTACTAACCAAGAAAGAATCCAAGAAGGATTAAGGAAGGGTGCCGAAGGCACCTTTTTCTTTCGTGAATTGACATTTCATCAAGATTCATAGATAATGAACATGAGGGATATCATGAACCATATCACAGTGTTAAAAGAAGAGGCAATTCAATCCTTAGCCATCAAAGAAAAAGGCATTTATGTCGATGGTACTCTTGGTGGTGGAGGTCACTCCAAACGCATTGCAGAGTCCTTAAAGGATGGGCATCTTTTTGTTTTTGATCAGGATGAATTCGCGATTAACTTCGCCAAAGATGTTCTTAAAGATTTCTCAAATATCACTTATATCCATAGCAATTTCAAGAATATGAAAAAAGAATTGAATGAGAGAGATATTCATGGTGTGGATGGAATTCTTCTGGATTTAGGTTTGTCATCCTTTCAAATCGATGATCCAGAAAGAGGGTTCACCTACCTAAAAGAAACCGCTTTGGATATGCGGATGGATCAACGGCAATCGCTCACAGCTGAAACCATCCTTAACACCTATACACTTGATGAACTCGCCAAGATTTTTTATGTCTATGGTGAAGAAAAGAATAGTTTTAAAATCGCTAGACGTATTCTCGAAAAAAGACCTTTAAAAACGACCATGGATTTGGTGAAGATTTGTGATCAGGTCAACTATAACGAAAAAGGGCATAGTGCCAAACGTGTCTTTCAAGCGTTAAGAATTGCCGTCAATGATGAATTGCATGTATTAGAGGATGTCTTAAGAGATGCTGTTTCCTTGCTTAATCCAGATGGAAGGCTTGTGGTGATTACATTTCATTCACTTGAAGATCGTATCGTCAAACATTTCTTTAAAGATGAGAGCAGCGAAGATCCGATCTTAAAAAAACTTCCCATACCTCAAAGTAAAGAAACCCCTTTTGAAGTGCTGACGCGTAAACCCATCTATCCCAAAGAAGAGGAAATGATGATCAATCCGCGGAGTAAATCCGCGAAACTGCGCGCATTAAGGAGAAGGTAACATGAGAATTGCATTAATTGCCCACGACAAAAAGAAACCCGAAATGATTGATTTTGTCAAGCGTCATCTCGATGTTTTTCGTCTTCATGATCTTTATGCGACCGGAACAACAGGATCACTGATTATCAAAGAAACAGGACTAAAAGTCATGCTAAAAAAATCGGGTCCACTCGGTGGCGATCAAGAAATTGGTTCAATGATCGCAAATCGAAAAATCGATATGATTTTCTTTTTTAGAGATCCACTGACCGCACAGCCCCATGAGCCCGATGTCTCAGCGTTATTACGTCTTTCTGATGTGTATCAGATTCCACTCGCGACCAATAAGGAAACGGGTGAACATTTTGTGAAAAATCTAAGAAAATAAAAAAAGATCTTGCGATCTTAAAATAAGCTGTATAGTAGTACAGTTAATAAAATGCTTTCCATCGTTACAGCAACGATGAAGAGGATAAGATAAAACATAATGAATTGAAAATGGAGATGATGTCCAATCGTAGAATCGTCGCGATATCCTCCTTTTTTTATAAAAGGAAAAATTCGTTTATAAGCAAAGTAGATACCAAAGCCAAACCCAAATAAACCAAAAATTCCTGTGAGGTTTGATGTTTCACCGAACCCAAACAGTGATTCAGACATCATGTAAAGCGTCATCTGAGCGATGAACAAAAGAAGTGACATACCCATCGCTTTCCAAAGATGTCTGTTTAAACGTTGACCAGTCACTTTAGGAAGTCGTTTAAGGTGAAAGGTAAAAAACAGAAAAAAGATGATACTTGTCAGTAGACTAAACAGTTGAAATGTTAACATAGGTCCCCCCAAAAGATGTGATTTATTCTTAGTATAACAAAAAACTGCACGTTGTGTGCAGTTTCATTATTTTTTCTTGGTTGATGCGGAGATGATGATGCGGATATAATCTAAATCAAGATGTTTAAAGGCGGGATGTCTAGCGACATATTCAAAAATATCTGGACTATTGACCTCGGTGATTTCATTGGTATCACGATTCATAATATGAATATGGCTATCAGCATTATGCATTGGATTACCCATCGCTAAATCGTAATACTTCGTATCATTAATGTAGATTTCAACGACAATTTTCTGTTCGACCAAGAACTCTAAATTGTTATAAATGGTTGATACATTATAAAAACCACGTGATGCGAGCGCCTTTTGGATTTCTTTAAAGGTAAGATGCTGATTTTCGAGAATTTCGATCATCGCTTTACGACTTTTTGTTAAACGCATTTTATCTGTGCGAATCTTTTGATAATATCTTTCTTTTAAGTCCATAGATATCCTTCCCTTCAGGAAATGACGAAATAGTAATACATATGTATTATAACAGTATTTAGAATTGATTTAAAGAAAAACGCATTTGAAACGAGAGACGGATGAAAGACCAATCATTTTTCTTTGAAGCATGATATAATAAATAGGGTGATTTCATGAAAATTGTTTATGGTGGATCGTTTAATCCACCCACATTGGCTCATATCGAGATAATCAAGCGTCTTTTAGCGCTTTATCCCCAGGCATCCATTATTATCGTCCCCGTAGGTGATGATTACCGGAAAAAGGAACTTGCCACTTTTGAGCATCGCTACCGTATGCTTGAACTCGCAACGAAAGATATAAGCAAAGTCATGATTTCTACCATTGAACACGAAAGACCTTATCAAGGGACTCTCGCGACATTAAAAGAGCTTGAAACGATCGACCAAGAATTGCTCTTTGTTATCGGGTCTGATAATCTCATCCATTTTGATCAATGGATCAACTATCAAGAACTTCTATCATCCTATCCTTTTATCGTTATGAATCGATCGGGTTACATGACCAAAGAAGAGGCTGATCTCATGTTTCAAGAGATTCCTCACAAGTTTATTTTTCTCGATTTCTATATTCCAATCTCTTCATCTGAAATTAGACACCATGTTGACCTCTATGCACATTATTTGGACGAAGAAGTCTACCGTTATATCAAACAACATCAACTGTATGAGGTGACAACCCATGTATAAATATGGCATTTTAAAAGTGGCAGCTGCCACACCAAAGATTGTCGTTGGGGATATAAAATTTAATCAACTGGAAATTCTAAAAGTTCTTAACCAGACACATGCAGGGATTATCGTTTTTCCTGAAATGACGGTGACCGGTTACACATCGAGTGATCTCTTTTATCAACAAGCCTTTATCGATGAAGCCAAAGATGCGATTCATGCCATCATGAAGGAAACCACGTATGAAGGCATTTATATTTTAGGTGCTCCACTGGATCTTTATGGTATTCTTTACAATTGTGCGATTGTCATTCAAAAAAACAAAGTTCTTGGTGTTGTACCTAAGCATTATTTGCCCAATTACCATGAATTTTATGAAAAACGCTGGTTCCATACCGGTTTCAAAACGACGATGAAATCTATCAAACTCTTTGGCGAAACCGTTCCTTTTGGTTATTTGATATTTGAAGATGCGGATCAAAGTATTCGTTTTGGTGTCGAGATCTGTCAAGATCTTTGGGCAGCCTATAGTCCCTCGGATGACATGAGCTTAGCAGGAGCGAATCTCATCTTTAATCTCTCTGCATCCCCCGAACGTGTGGGTAAACTTCAAGTAAGACGTCATTTGGTACTTGATCATTCAAGAAAACAGATGGCAGCCTATGTATATGCCTCCACTGGACACTTTGAATCCTCTTCTGAGGTCGTTTTTTCAAGTCATAAACTTATTGCATCACAAGGTGTGATGATTGCTGAAGATACTAAACCCTACTTGGAGTCATCTGTGTTAGTCGCAGACATTGATTTAGCCGCGATTAACTATCAAAAGCGCCAAGATTCAACCTATCGTGATATGCATATGCACATCCAGAATCAATATCAGTTTGTCCCAGTAACGTTTAATGAGTCACAGACATTTACCTTTGAAAAACTTCCCCCACAAAAGCCATTTTTACCTGAAGATGAAGAAGATATCGCGCTAGCCAATCGTTTACAAACTTACGGCTTAATCAAGCGTATTGAAAGCCTTCCACCATCATCCAGCAAAGTCGTGATCGGGATATCTGGTGGTCTTGATTCAGCATTAGCATTACTTGTGTCCCATCAAGCCATGAAACATCTAGGACGTAGTCCTAAGGATATTATTGCTGTGACGATGCCTGCCCATGCGACGTCGAAGAAGTCCAAAGGGTTTGCAACCACGATGATGGAAGCACTTGGAGTAACTTCCTTAGAAATTCCAATTGCGGATGCCGTGAATCTCCATTTAAAATCCATTCAACATGAAGAAAAAGATGTCACTTACGAGAATGCACAAGCTCGGATGAGAACAATGATTCTTATGGATTTAGCCAATAAGCATGGAGGTTTCGTTTTAGGAACAGGAGATCTTTCAGAAATTGCCTTAGGATGGATGACCTATAATGGGGATCAGATGAGCATGTATGCAGTGAATGCTGGTCTTCCTAAAACATGGGTTCAGACGTTAATCGAATATCATATGAATCATGACTATGGATTCATCAAGGATACGTTAAAAGGCATTTTAGAAGCACCGATAACACCCGAACTTTTGGAAAATCAAACAACAGAAAGTTCTATTGGACGCTATGATATCAACGATTTCATCTTATTTCACCATCTCGAGCGTGGGGCTGATGAAGATAAACTGATTTATTTACTTAAAGCGTCTTACCAGTTATCAAATGAAGAAGCAACACTTTACGTGTCCCGCTTTTTCAAACGATTTTACACCCAACAATTCAAACGTGCTACGCTACCCGAAGGTCCTAAAATTCTGGGGATATCATTATCACCTCGAGGACAATACCGGATGCCGAGTGACGTAAAAAGAAAGTGATGTTATGGCAAAAAAGAAAGTCATTATAGGATTGAGTGGAGGTGTGGATAGCAGTGTTGCTGCCTATCTCCTTCTTAAAGACGGCTACGATGTTGAAGCCGTTTTTATGCGTAATTGGGACAGTGCAACCAATGCAGATATCAAAGGAAATCCCACCGCTTTTGATGAAGTATGTGAACAAGAAAAAGACTATCAAGATGCAAAAGCGGTTGCTGATAAACTAGGCATCATCCTCCATAAAGTCGATTTTATCGAGGATTATTGGGACCGTGTTTTCACCTATTTTTTAGATGAATATAAAAAAAATCGGACACCTAATCCCGATGTCCTATGCAACAACGAAATTAAATTTAAAGCATTTATCGACTATGCCAAGCGCTATAATCCCGATTACATCGCGATGGGTCATTATGCCCAAGTAGATTTATCAGGAGAATATCCTCGTTTACTTCGTGCCCTTGACCAAAATAAAGATCAGACCTATTTTTTATCACAGCTCAAGGCTGAACAGCTCAAAAATGTCATGTTTCCCATTGGGCATCTCGATAAATCAGAGGTGCGAAAGATTGCCACTGAACAAGGACTCATCACAGCAAATAAAAAAGATTCTACGGGGATATGTTTCATCGGTGAACGTCATTTTGCACAATTTTTAAGTAATTATCTTCCTGCCCAAAAAGGGTTGATGAAACGCTTAGATGGGACGGTTATTAAAGAACATTTTGGACTGATGAACTACACCATCGGTCAACGTAAAGGATTAGGAATTGGTGGCACCAAAGAAGGCACAGACGCATGGTATGTCGTAGGCAAAGATTTGAAGACGAATACCTTATTGGTTGAACCTGGTTTTGATCATCCCTATCTATACTCTGATGAAGCTATCATTACTGACGTCATTTGGCGAGGACCAAAAACCGAGGGTCCAATGACCGCTAAATTCCGTTATCGTCAAAAAGATCATGACGTGAATGTTGAATGGCTTACCGAGGATAAAATAAGAGTCACCTACCCACAAAAAGTGAGAGCGGTGACTCCAGGTCAAGTATGTGCCTTTTATCAAGGGGACTGTTGCGTGGGTTCTGGGTTTATTGATCAAGTCTTTATGGATCATGAACCGAGACTTTATTCTTAATTATGAAGACACCTGATGATTTAGGTGTCTTTTTGTTAATGGAAGAATGGATTTCTAACAAGTCTACCAATCATTGTATGCTCATCGATTTTGACATAATGTTGATGAGTATCGATTCATTTTACCTTTGATTTTCTAGTTAAATAAGAATAAACTCAACAATTTATGAATTATCCATGCATAATCGATTCATTTGAAAAGTTTATCAGTGTTAGTTTATCACATAAAAACCATGGTATAATATTGACAAAATATAGGTGAGGTTTTCCATGGAAACTGTTCGAGGTAGAATTAAAAATTACGTCTTTCACAATGATGAAAATAGTTATTCTATCGCGCGGTTAGTCACCGATGAGATGAAACAAGTAACCTTAGTCGGTTATTTTCCAGTGGTCAGTGAAGATATCCTTTATGAATTTTCTGGCACTTGGGTGAAACATCCCAATTATGGAGAACAATTAAAAGTAGAGTCATTCAAGAAGTGTGAAGAGCAAAGTATCTCTGGATTAATCAGTTATTTATCCTCACCCTTTTTTCATGGAATCGGACCGAAAACAGCGGAGAAAATTGTGGCTGAATTTGGTGTAGACGCGATTAAATTGATCATGGAAGATAAAGCTATTCTCAAACGGATTGGGTTATCTAATGTTCGTATCGAAAAGTTTTATCAACAACTTTTGGAAAACCAAACCAATGAACACATCCTCATTTCACTTTATGGATTCAACTTATCGGGTAAAATGGCGATGAAGTTGATGAACAAATATCAAATGCTTACGCTCGAAAAGTTGGAAGAGAATCCTTATCGCCTCGTGGATGATATCGAAGGTATCGGATTTATAAAAGCCGACGAAATTGCGCATAAATTAGGCGTAGCTAATGATGATCCCAGACGAATTAAAGCTGCCATTCTTTATGCTCTAGAGTCACTCGCCTATCAAAATGGCGATCTTTATCTCCTTGAGTCGCAACTCCTTACCTATACTGAACAGGTCTTAGGTGATCCGATGGATTTGCGTGATGCGATTTCTGCACTTATCGAAGAGAAACGGATCACCATTGAAGAGGATCGTTACTATTTGACGATGTCTTATGTCAGTGAGATCTATTTAGCCGATAAAATCAGTAAACTTACCCATGTTGAAGCACTCAATGTTGACCTTTCCTACATCAAAACATTACTTGATGCTGTAGAAATTCAAAAAAACATGCAATATACTGACATTCAAAAAGAGGCGATTATCACCGCACTTACCCATTCTTTTTCCATCATTACAGGTGGTCCTGGGACAGGGAAAACAACCATCATCGATGGACTTTTAGAGGTTTATCGTCTTTATCATCGACTCAATTTAAAGCATCCTTCTATGGGTGAAAAAATTGCCTTAATGGCTCCCACAGGACGTGCAGCCAAGCGCATGAAAGAACTACTCGACATGGATGCGAAAACCATCCATCGTCAACTTGGTTATAACTATGATGGCGAATTTCTTTATGATGAATATCATCCGCTCCCGCATGATTTGATCATTGTGGATGAGGCATCGATGATTGATATTTTTCTCGCAAAAAAACTCTTTGGTGCGATAAAGGTAGGTTGTCAAGTCGTCATCGTTGGCGATGTCGATCAATTACCTTCCGTAGGACCGGGTCAAATACTCTCTGATTTGATTGAAAGTGAAACCATTCCCACCGTTCGACTCAATCAAATTCATCGTCAGGCGAAAGACTCTAAGATCATTCGTTTGTCTCGTTTGGTCAATGAACAAAATTTGAACGCTGATGATCTCGTCTCAGAACAGGATGTTTACTTATATCGTGCCCATCCTGAAAAAATAAAAGATATTTTGATCAAACAGGTTCAAGGTGCACTTAACGAAGGGTATAATCTGATTGAAGATATCCAGATACTCGCTCCGATGTATAAAGGAGATCTTGGCATTGATGCTTTAAATCAAGCTTTTCAATCGGCACTAAATCCTAATAAAGACATCAAGATGACTTATGGTGATAAGACATATTATGTGGGTGATAAAGTCATCCAACTTGTCAACGATCCTGAACGACTGATTATGAATGGAGACATTGGTATCATCAAAGCAATCAAAACCAATGCACAGGATGAACTTTATATGATTGTCGATTATGATGATAATCAGGTTATGTATGAAAAAGGAGATCTCGATGAGATCAATTTAGCCTATGCGATTAGTATTCATAAATCACAAGGAAGCGAATACAAGATTGTCATGTTACCGATGATTCGCAGCCATATGCATATGCTCAAAAAAGAATTGATTTATACCGCGATGACGCGCGCCAAAAGATTCTTGATCATTTTAGGCGATATGAACCTTTTGATCTATGCGGCGAATCATCTTTCAGATAAACGACAAACCACGCTTAAAATGCGGTTAAATGGCCTTATAACGCACGAAACCGAGGAGATGGATCCACTTGAGGACCTTTCACCTTATGATTTTATGACATGAGAGGTGATGACATGATTTTAGCAAGCCATGCCAAAAAGTATTATGGAAAAATTCGCGGAATTGAAGATGTTTCACTTGAGGTAAAACCGGGTGAAATCTTTGGCTTTGTGGGTCCAAATGGATCCGGAAAAACCACGTTTATTCGCAGCCTTTTAGGCTTATTAAACTTGGATGCAGGCACGATGCAACTCTTTGATCAAGAGGTGGTTGTAGGTAGACAAAATCACTTTTCAAAAGTGGGTTACATGCCATCTGAATCATTTTTCTTCAATGAGCTTAGAGTAAAGGATATCATCAAATTCTTTCAGAGTACTCGTCAGGTAGATCAAACGTATTTAGATCATCTGATTGATCATCTCGATGTCGACTTAAGCAAAAAATTTGGCTCACTTTCCTTTGGAAATAAAAAGAAAATCGGCATCATTGTCGCGATGATGCATCAACCTGAAGTTTTGATTTTAGACGAACCCACTGCAGGACTAGATCCTTTGATTCAAGCGCGGTTTTTAGATCTCTTAATCGAACAAAAGATCAAGGGAACGGCAATATTGTTGTCTTCACACGTTTTAAAAGAGATTGAAAAAGTGTGTGATCGTGTCGCTTTAATCAAAGAGGGATCGCTATTATTTACCCGTCGTATGGACGACATTCGCAAAGAAGAAAGTAAACGCATTATCGTTTGGCCTAATCATCAAAACTTAATGCTCGAAGGACTTCATTATTTACGCGATGAAAATGGAGCATCTCATTACACCTACCAAGGAGATGTCAATCAGTTAATGCACTATCTATCTTCCTATCATTTCAAAGATCTTATCATTCGCAATATCGATCTTGAAGAACTCTTTCAAGTCTTTTATGAAAGAGGTGATGTAAGATGAAACTATTCCGTTTAGAATTAAAGCGAAGCATTAAAAGCAATCTCATCTGGTCTATTTCCTTAGGGATCACGATGTTTTCGATCATTATCATCTACCCGATGGTGATGGATATGATGGATGCACTCAATGAGATGATCGATTATCTCGAAAGTATTAACTCTAGTTTTGTTGATTTTATCAATGATTTTGGCGGTATTCCCCAAAATGGTGTGGAATATTTTGCTACCGAAGGTGCGATGATTTTACAGTTAGCTGCTGGCATCTATGCAGCGATGATCGGTTTTCAAATCATCAATAAAGATGACAAAGAAAAAACGGTCGAAGTGCTCTACACCTTACCCATCCACCGCATCAGTTATCTGTTTCAAAAAATGTTGGTCGTCTTTGTGGAAATCTTCATTTTTATGGCATCACAAATACTTTTTGTCATCATTGGATTTGTGATCGTATCACCAGGTGAAGCGATCACAGAACTCTTTATGTTTGGTTTATTCGATATGATGATGATGCTTATGATCAGCTATTTATCCATGGGGCTTGCGCTTGTATTGAAACCTCAATCCTCATCCTTTATCCCGATGGCGATTCCTATTCCATTATATGTCATCACGACCATCGCTTACGCCACTGATAATGCAACCCTTAAACTGCTTAAATATATTTCTCCATTTACATTTGCTGAACCAGTAGGTTTCCTAAAGGATCATACGGATTTCGAGTGGCTTAATTTCTTGATTTATACCATCTTTACACTTGCAGTGATTGGGTTTTCGATTTACCGGTTTAGACGAAGAGAAATTATCTAATGAAAAAGACGCAACCCGGGTTGCGTCTTCTTTATTTATAAAGTGAAATTAAACGATGGTTGATCCGCTCTTAATGATTGGTTCGGTAATCTTGGCAGATCTAAAGATTCGACAATTACGACCGATCTTGGTAAAGCCGGGGATGATTGCACCTTTTTCAATAACGGTAATCCCTGATTTTAATAGATCAGGCTTTTCAATATTGGGAGTATAGTCTTCAGAATATCCGATGTAGGCATTTCGACCAATGGTCACCTTCTTATCAATGATACATTTGTCAATCTTCACATCGGTGCTGATGATAACATTATTTAATACGACAGAATTAATGACGACAGAACCTTTACCCACACGAACACCTGGTGAGAGTACTGAATTGATGACGGATCCTTCAATGACACACCCATTCGAGACGAGTGAGTTTTGAATTTTGGCATCGCTACCTACTTTAACAGGAGGTAAATCTTCGCTCTTCGTAAAGACTTTCCAGGTTGGATCATATAGATCAAGTGCGGTGAAATCTTTGGTCATTTGAAGATTGGTTTCAAGATAGGAGTCATACGTACCGACATCCATCCAATAATCTTCAAAAAGATATGCATACACTTCTTTTTTGGTTGTTTCAATGAGATGGGGAATGATGTGCTTACCAAAGTCTAAATCATCTTGTTTGATGGAAACCAAAACTTCTTTCAATAAATCAATGTCGAAGAGGTAAATCCCCATGGACGCTAAATTCGAATTCGATACTTTAGGTTTTTCTTCGAAATGAGTGATTTCTTTATCTTGATTGATCGACATAATACCAAAGCGAGACACCTCTTTGGGTTCGACCGGTTGTGTAGCAATCGTCAAACGCGCACCAGTGTCTTTATGTTGCTGGATCATTTTACGATAATCCATTTTGTAAATATGGTCACCTGATAGGATTAAGACATACGTTGGATCCTTACGTTGGATAAATTCCATATTTTTCTTGACAGCATCCGCAGTGCCTAAATACCAATAGTTATGTGGTTGAAGTAAGGTCACCCCAGAGTCGCGTCGGTCAAGGTCCCATGGTTTCCCTGCCCCTATATGTTCGTTTAACGAAAGGGGAAGATACTGGGTTAAAATGCCAATATCATAAATTCCAGACTGTGTGCAATTCGATAAAGTAAAATCGATAATACGAAATTTACCTGCAAAAGGCATGGCAGGTTTGCTGCGACGTTGGGATAATATATCAAGTCTTGTCCCTTTACCTCCAGCGAGAATTAATGCTAATGTTTCCATCGTTACACCCCTAGTATGATTTGGTATAGTGATTCATATTGTAAAGCCATTTGTTTCAAGCTGTAATCTTTCTTCATTGCCTGTTTCATGAGTTTGTTCCAATCTTTAGGCTTCTTTAAATAAACATTGATGGCTTCAAAGAGTTTTTCCTTGAACTCATAGGCATCATAGTTCGCAAAACTAAACCCTGTGCCCTCTGCTGTATATTGATTATACGGTTCAACGGTATCCTTCAATCCACCGGTTTCTCTAACGACAGGTAAAGATCCATAACGCATCGCAATCAGTTGCCCTAAGCCACAAGGTTCAAACCTTGATGGCATCAAGAAAATATCAGAGGCAGCATATAATTTATGGGCAATTTCCTCATTAAAGCCAATATAGTGACCGACCTTGTCAGGGAATTTAAAGGTGAGATAGCGGAAGAAGTCTTGATATGAATCGTTACCTGATCCCATAAGAATGAACCGTGCATCGGAAAACTCAATCACCTCTTCTAAACTACGCGTCATGAGGTTGATCCCTTTTTGTGTGGCTAAGCGACCAATATAAACCACGAGTGGTAATTCAGGGTTAACATCGAGATCAAAGTGGTGTAAAATGGCTTCTTTGTTCTTTTGTTTAAGTTCTCTGGTTTTGATCAGCCCATAACATGCATCGATGAAATGATCTGTTTTAGGATTGAACACTTCATCATCAATACCATTGAGAATGCCTGTAAAATCATTTTTCCGCTTCTCTAAGGCACCATCGAGTGAAAATCCGTATTCATTGGTTAATACTTCATCACGGTAGGTAGGACTGACGGTATTGATTTTGGTCGCGCGTTCAATACCTGCTTTAAGAAAATTGACACGATCAAAGTGAATATAAGTATAATTAAATTCGGTATTAAAGAATCGTGCGACATAGGTGTCAAAAGATCCTTGATATTCTAAGTTATGAATGGTTAGCAAGGTATGAATGGAGTAATATTGATCATTTCGATGTCGATAATGTTCATCGAGCAAATAAGGAATCATACCGGTTTGCCAATCATTTAGATGAAGGATATTGGGGTAAAAATCAAATACTTTTAATCCTTCGAGAATAGCATAACTAAAGCATGTAAAACGTTCTGCATCATCGTTGTAACCATAGAGTTGATCGCGCTCAAAATAGTGCATATTTTGAACGAAAATATAAGGGATGCCTTGATGAATCAACTCATAATAGTTGACGATGGTCTCGATTCCACCCATACCAATTGTGGCAGAACCTTTGAACGTCATGTCTTTATGATGCTTAGAAATCTGTCGATAATAGGGCGTAATGATTCTTACATCATGGCCTAATTCTTTGAGTGATTTAGGCAAAAAAAGAGCCATATCCGCCAGACCGCCAGTTTTACTGAAGGGGAATGCTTCGGAACTGCAGAATAAGACTTTCATCCGTTTCACCTCAAAGTGTTTATGCTTTAATCCTATTATACATGATGGAACCGGTTTTATCAATGTAACATAGACGTAAAAAAGTATGTGAAATGGAATCATATGGGGTGACGACATATGAAATATGTGTTATACTTTAGGTAAGAATACAAAAGAAGGTGATGTAAATGACCAAAGAAAAATCTTGTGGTGCAGTCATCTTTAGAAAACATCAAGACAAGTACCAATTTGTACTCATTCAACAGCGCTATGGACTTCATTTCGGATTTCCTAAGGGGCATGTTGAAAAAAATGAAAGTGAGCGAATGACCGCAAAGCGTGAAGTGCTAGAAGAAACCGGTTTAGAAGTGGTCATCTATGATCACTTGAAAGAGAAAACTCGCTACTACCCAAGACAAGGTGTCATTAAAGACGTTGTCTATTTTCTCGCCCGTGCAGTGACCAGTGATTTTAAACCCCAAGAGGAAGAGATTGCTGATGCGCAATGGGTTGATGCATCGGATGTCTTAGAAAAATTAACGTATAAGACAGACAAAGAAATCTTCGTATCCCTATCAAAAAAAGCAAACATTAACTTCTGAGGCGTTTATGCATCCAGTATTGCAAGCGTATTTACATGAAAGCATCATTCCCATATACCAATCCTTTGATCCCGCTCACCAGATTGATCATGTCTTGAAGGTCATCGATAACAGCTTAAAGATAGCCGCTGATTATGATGTGAATCTCGATATGGTTTATGTGGTTGCATGTTATCATGACATCGGCATCAAATTTGGTCGTGATAACCACCATTTAACCGGTGGTTTATTTTTGTTTGAAGATCCGGTGATTAAAGAATTTTTCACAGAAAATGAGCGTCTCATTATGAAAGAAGCTGTGGAAGATCATCGTGCGTCAAGAGAACAACCACCAAGATCCATTTACGGCAAAATTATCGCAGAAGCTGACCGCGATATTTCTCCAGACATTGTGATGAAGCGCACGATTCAATTCGGATTTAAACACTATCCGGAATTGACCATTGATGAACACGTTGCTAGAGCTTACCATCATATTTTGGAAAAATATGGGCCTAACGGTTACTTGAATCTATGGTTAGATACAGAAAAAAACCGCCAAGGTTTAAAAAGTATTCATGATTTATTAAGCGATCAACCCAAGATGATACAAACGTTAAAAAATCTTTACGAAAATGAAAAAAAACGCAACCAGTAGCATGAAAAATAATTGTGCTATGTTACAATATTCATGGAAGATACGATTGCAAATTTAAAAGGAGAAAAGTATGATTATTGGAACAGTACGTGAAGTAAAAAACAAAGAATTCCGCGTTGGGTTAACCCCTTCAAGCATTAAGGAATATGTGGCTCACGGACATCAAGTCTTTGTAGAAGCAGGTGCTGGAATCAGCTCTGGATTTAGTGATGATGATTACAAAAACGCAGGTGCGACGATTTTAAAAACCGCGGCAGAGGTTTGGAATCGTTCAGAAATGATCGTGAAAGTGAAGGAGCCCTTAGCTTCTGAATTTCAATACTTAAGAGAAGGCTTGATTCTTTATACATACCTTCATCTTGCAGCCAATGAAGATTTAACTCATGCATTGATGGATTCAAAAACACAATCTGTCGCCTATGAAACGATCACTTTATCTGATGGGTCTCTTCCTTGCTTAAAACCCATGAGTGAAGTTGCAGGACGTTTAGGAGCGATTGAAGGCGCGAAATACCTAGAAAAACCTTTTGGTGGTAGTGGTGTATTGGTCTCAGGTGTTCCCGGAGTTGCACCAGCCAAAGCATGCATTATTGGTGCGGGTGTTGTTGGGGAAAATGCATTAAAGATGCTGGTCGGCTTAGGTGCCGATGTCACCATTCTTGATGTCAATTTAAAGAAACTTACTTATTTGGATGATATTTATGGTGGTCGTGTGAAAACACTTTATAGTAGCCAAGATAACATTGAAACAACGGTTAAGGCGTCCGATCTCGTCATTTCTGCAGTATTACTTCCTGGAGCGAAAGCACCAAAACTGATCAAGCGTGCTTATTATAAGGACATGCGTCCAGGCTCGGTCATCGTCGATGTAGCGATCGACCAAGGTGGATCCACTGAAGTAGCTAAAGCGACTTATCATGATGATCCTACCTATGTTGTTGATGGTGTCATTCATTACTCAGTTGCGAACATGCCAGGTGCTGTACCTCGCACATCTACGATTGCACTTAATAACGCTACCTTACGCTATGGCTTAATGATTGCTAATTTAGGATTAGATGAAGCCATCAAACAATCCAATGCGCTTAAATTAGGGGTTAATGTCTATCATGGAAACATCACCTGTCAAGGTGTTGCAGATGCCTTTAACCTCCCACTTATCTTACTATAATATTAAAAAATCGGAGAACTCAACCATGGGTCTCCGATTTTACTTTCAAATTCAAACATTTTGATTTATAATAGACGTGAGATAAACATCTCAATCTCAACACAAAGGAGAACATCATGGTTTCCAATTATGAATCTTTAGCAACTTGGGGGACGATTATCTATTTTGCAATACTGGGTATTTTATTGCTAACAGGCAATGTGATTCGCAGAAAAGTACCGATTTTAAGAAAGTCACTTTTGCCAACAGCGGTGATTGGTGGACTTTTGGGTCTCATCATCAAAGAAGCACTCGTAAGACCACTTACGGGGTATAGTTGGTGGATTGATGAGACACAAATCGATAAGTTCAATATGTTTTTAAATCTTGTGACCTATCATACGATTGCTATTGGCTTTATCGCGATGGGGCTTAAAGTAAACGAAAAATTTAAGATTAAGACACAAAGAGCACACAGCTATTATAACGGGATGGTCATTGTGTCCTCATATCTACTTCAAGGAATCATTGGGATTGGGATCACTGCCATCTTTGCGTTCACCATTTTCCCTGTATTCAAAACAGGTCCTGGTTTAGCAACAGGTATCTTGTTACCTTTTGGATTTGGTCAAGGTCCAGGACAAGCCAATAATTTTGGGATTGTCTATGAGAACTTCATGAATATTGAAGGCGTATTAACAGGATTTGCCGGTGGTCAATCCTATGGATTAGCCATTTCATCCATGGGTTTCATTTGGGCATGTATTGGTGGCGTTCTTTATTTAAATAAAGTCTATCGCAAAAAAGTCACTGGAGAAGAATCGCAAGTTCGTTTGACCAGTGTCCAAGAAGTAGAATCTCCTGATGAAATTCCTGTCGCAGAGTCCATTGATAAATTGACGATGCAAATCGTTTTGATCATCGTCGTCTATGGAGTTACCCTCCTGACTATGTTTGGACTCATTAAACTCGCTTCATTAAGTCCTGGGATCTATCGTCTTGTTGGTTCATTAATTTGGGGATTTAACTTTATCTTTGGTATGGTTATCGCGTTGCTTGCCAAGAAATTATTCAATTATTTGCGCTCTAAAAATTGGATGACACGACAATATCCCAATAACTATATGCTCAATCGTATAGCGGGTGTCGTCTTTGACTTTATGGTGGTCGCATCCATCGTATCCATCAATATTGAAGATTTAGCATCACCTGCTGTTTGGATTACTTTCTTTGTGATCACGACCATTGGTGGACTTGCAACGATGTATTATCTTCATAAGATTACGAAACGTGTCTATCATCAATATGACTTACCAGCATTTGCGAGTATGTATGGCATGATGACAGGTACCGCATCTACTGGGATTGCACTCCTACGTGAAGTGGATCCATATTATGAAACACCAGCTGCTACCGATATCGTAACGGGTACAACTACAGCTATTATCTTCGGTTTCCCTATTTTACTCTTAGCTAGCTTTGCGCCTAATGGAGTTACTCAAGCATTGATAACATGGGTCATTCTCGTCATCTTATATGTTTTAATTGTTTGGTTCTTATTAAAGAAAAATCCAAAGCGTTAACCAATGGGCAACCCCCATTGGTTTTTCTTTTCATATAAAACTTCCTACATAGATAAAACGTAGAACCAAATATGTGAAATGATAGCGTTATCATCATTTGTGTTTGCATGTCATTATATCTATGATATAATAAAGATGGTCGATAACAATTCATATTTTACATCACGATTGACATCACTAGATGTTCATGCGTAACGCTTTCAAAAGCGTATGCTATACCTATGTTATCTTACCAAAACTCAGTAAAAATGAGGAGAACTATGAACGTATTATTTTGTTTAACACCGAAAGAAAAAGTGGCGTATCTCTATAATGATTTCACGATACGCCAAGCTTTGGAAAAGATGCAGATCTATCGTTACAACTCCATTCCCATTCTCGATAGGCATGGAAAATATGTGGGGACACTTTCTGAAGGTGATCTCCTATGGTACATCAAAGATCACCAGCTTGACTTTACAAAAACAGAACATACATCGATTAATAAGGTGCCTCGAAACAAAGACAACATTTCAGTTCCCATCCACACCAATATTGAAGATATTATTGATGTAGCAACACGTCAAAACTTCGTTCCAGTCCTCGATGATTTCGGATCGTTCATCGGAATTATCACTCGAAAAGATATTTTCAATTATATGGTAAAACAAATGAATCCGGAGTCAAAAGATATCCCAAACCCTTAAATGAAAGAGCGGTGCTTCATCTGTGAAGCGCCGCTCTTGTTATATTTAAATGTGAAAGCGTCGTCTAAATTCGTCTCTACTTGATTTTGATGGAAGGAATATGATTCCTAACAGTGTGACTAAAGCGTAAACGAAGCATACAACAGATGGCCACGAAACTTCAACAACATGAAGTAAATTGAGTAGACCAGGAACTAAGCCGATAATTGTGATGATGATCAAACTTGAAAAATAATCAAACCATTTCTTTTTATTGACAATAATAAGTAGGGTGACGATAAAGATGTTCAAGGTGACAGCAAGTGGAAATACATAATCGAGCGCCCAAGAATGATCTCTGAGTGCAAGACCAATTAAAATGAGCATTCCTACAGTGATGACAATACTTTTTGTCAGTTTTGATGTCCATATCGTGGGAACAGCGAGCATAATAAACATCGAGATCGCATAGACGTTTGTTATGGTGACAATAAGCGACCACGTGAGTGCTGGACTATCGTTGTAATCTAAATAAATGGTCACTAAGATCGAAATAATATTAAGGAAAATAAAGAGTCGTGAAAAGAAACGTGACGCTTTTCTTTTCGTACATTCAGTAAACTTGAACGTTTCAATTTGATCGTTTTCTTTTTCAAGTTCTCCATTGCAGAGCATGCAGTGTTCTAAATCGGTATCATAATGGACATGACATGTTTTACAATATCTCATCGTATCCCTCCCGATAATTCGTATCGAGGGTTAAATCTAAACCTTCGTTAACTAAAAATTGAATCATATGATTCATGATGGATAAATCTTTAAGAGGAGAACTTAAAATGATATTTGTATGTGATTTCATCGAAATAAGTGTCATCGCGATTCCATAACCTGCGTTGACAAAGTCTGCATCGATAATCTTATCCGAGAGGCTATCAGGGAGATCGACCACACCCAAATTGGAGATCGAGCAGCTCGAGATGGATTCACCTAAAATGTTATAACCAATCTTAAACGCGATGGTTTTCAAAACTAGTGGCATCACACGCAAGAATAGATTTTTTTCAAAACTAACTAAAGAACTGATTCGTGAATGGAGCTTTTCTTTATCCAGCTGATCCTTATACTGTTCTTTGGTCACTTCAAGCATGGATTCAAAGGTCCAATCTGTTTTCTTTTGATCATAGGTACCTTTAATATAGAGTGAAAAATTGCGTAAAGTAACCGAATCAAAATAAGGTCTTAAGTTAACCGGGATAAAGATTTTCAACGGTTTTCTTCCGCCCACCAAATCTACGGTTTCCTTGAATATCGAATAGGCTAATAGTGCAGTGACAAATTGAGTCACAGTACATTGATATTTTTGCTTAACAAGCGTAAGTAAAGCCTTGGTATCTGTTTTAATCTTAAGCATTAAAACCCAATGGTTGGCAAAGCGTTCACCGCTGAAGTGATAAGCCTTTTCCTCTTTCAAGTTTTTGACTTTACTCTTGTCATAATTGGAAACAAAAGTATCTTCACTTTCCTTTTTAGAGTAAGGTTTTTCACTCAGGATCTTACCTTCATGGTCAATTTTTTCTCCACGAAGTTTGTAATAATTGTATGTGATTGATTTAAGGAAATGCATTGCACCTGTTCCATCAGAAATGGCATGGAATGTTTCGAGTGTAATTTTATTATCTAAATAATAGACTTTGAATAAGAAACCGTGATTATGCACAGCTTTAAAATACTTACATATTTGTGCAGGTTCGGGTTCAACTACGAAATGCCTTGAGTTTGCAGCGAAATAATTCCAAAAAAGGCCGTTTTTAAGCTGGACGGCGAATGTTTCAAATCGAGGTAAAACTTTGTTGACAGCTTCTTCCAAGATGTTAGGTTGCACAGTTTCATTGAGATAGAATGAAATTCTAAAGACGTTGCTGCGCTCATCTTGTGAAACCGCAGGAAAGATTTTTCCTGCATTGTCTAATTTGTACCAGTACTTTTGTTTTTTCAATCGAATCACCTGATGTCAAGAATGGATTCAGCTATATTCATATTATATCGCATTTTAGGATATATGTCGAAAGTAAAACGAAAGAAAACGCAAAATAAATTTCGAATTCGAAACAAAATGCTGGATTAATCGCTAGTGTTTTTATATAATCTAATCATGGAGGTATTTACATGAAACCACTAATCGGTATCCATCATGTGACTGCGATGACAAGCAGCGCAGAAAAAATTTATGAATTTTTTACATACACGTTAGGCATAAGATTAGTCAAAAAAACAATCAATCAAGACGATATCCAAACATATCATTTGTTTTTTGCTGATGATGAAGGACACGCAGGAACAGATATGACATTTTTTGATTTTCCAGGTGCTGCAAAAGCTGTTAAAGGAACCAACGAAATCGCAAAAACAGGATTTCGAGTTCCATCTAATCAAGCAATTATTTATTGGCAAAAACGTTTTGAAAAACTTGGTGTCAAACATCAATCCCCTCGAAAGTTATTCAATCGTATGACTCTAGAATTTTATGACTTTGATGATCAAGAATATGTACTATTCTCTGATGAAGGTGTCCCTGGTGTTCCATCAGGTAAACCATGGAAAAAAGGTCCAATTCCTGATGAGTTTAGCATCACGGGATTAGGCCCAGTATTTTTCCGAGTGAATCAACATGAACTCATGGAAAGTGTATTAACGCAAAAGTTGACATTCAACTTTGTTGAAAAGCAAGATAACTATTATCTTTATCAATCGGGAGATGGTGGTAATGGTGCTTCAGTGATCATCATTGATCAACCTAACGCTTTACCAGCACGCCAAGGATATGGTGGTGTTCATCACGTTGCTTTTGGTGTGAAGGATGATCAGGATATTTACGCATGGATCAAACATTTAACTGAACTTAGAGTTCCACATTCAGGTTATGTGGATCGGTTCTATTTCCATTCCCTTTATACCCGACTGTATCCTGGAATTCTCTTCGAGTTTGCAACTGTAGGACCAGGATTTATTGATGATGAAGAGTCATATGAGATTTTGGGTGAAACATTAGCTCTACCGCCACGTTTCAGAAAAGATCGCGCAACCATCGAATCTCTGGTTAGACCTATCGATACTAAACGTAGTCACTTAATATTGAAGAAAGAATATATGGAGGAATTGTAATGTCAAGAGAAAACGACTATTTAAAATTAACAACGGTGCTCTTTCGTGCGATGCAAAGTGTGGAAAATGTCATTAAAAAAGATATTTTATCCTATAACTTGAACACTTCAGAATTTGGCACATTGGAATTGCTTTATAATCGTGGTAAGCAACCGATGCAGTCTATCGCATCAAGAATGCTTATGGCCAACAGTTCAATGACTTATGTCATGGACAAACTTGAACAACGTCACATGATTTATCGTAGCCCCGGTGAAGAGGATAAGCGTGTGATCATGGTTGACTTAACGGAGGAAGGGCGAACGTTTTTTGCAAGTATCTTTCAGCATCATATTGACACCTTGAGTTCGTTGTTTGAAATTCTTGATGAAGAAGAACTTCCCAAAATGATAGATCTGCTCAAAAAGGTTGGTTATCATGCAAAGAGTGTGAGTGAAGTTCAATGATTGAATACTTTGAAAAAGGCACGAATAATAAAACATTGATCTTGTTTCATGGAACGGGAGGAAATGAAAAAGATTTGATCCCTTTAGCCAAAGCAATTGATAGCAACGCTAATCTGCTTTCATTTCGTGGACGTGTGAATGAAAATGGAATGTATCGTTTCTTTAAGCGGATTGCTCCTGGTGTTTTTGATCTTGATTCATTAAAAGAGGAAACATATTACTATCTTCATCGAATTCAGGAGCTTGCGAAAGTTCATCAGTTTAAGCTTGATGAAGCGATCCTTATCGGATACTCGAATGGAGCAAATATCATTGGCAGTATGGTATTTCACCAAAAAGACATCATCAATAAAGCTGTTTTAATTCGTCCAATGGTTCCACTAAAAGAAGCACCTCATGACGATTTACTGAAAACAAACATACTTATGTTATCTGGAATGTATGATTCGATTGTTCCAAAGCAAGAAGCAAATGAACTAAAACAAATGTTTGAGAAACGAAATGCAAATGTTGTTTTTCATTTACTGAATACAGGTCATCAAATCATCGCTAGTGAGATTTCCTTGATAAAAAATTGGTTAGAAAATATCTGAATAACTAACCAACTTGGTCTATTTGTGATATCATAAGTTGGGAGTGATAACAATGTTTGATGTTTCAGATCAAGATATTCAATGGGTGTTGGATCATCATGTGATACAGAAAAATCCACTAATCTTAAACAAGATGCCTGTCAAAGAAAAAAGAAAATATATCGTCATTTGCATGGTGTTACATTTCATTGATCCTACAAGACACTATCATGAAAGAGAACTGAATGAGATCCTAAAGCCCATCGTTGACGACTATGTGATGATACGACGTTATATGATTGATTACCAGATGATGGATCGAACCCCTGATGGGAAAGACTATTGGATGATTGTTGATCCTAATGATTACTTAAGATATAAGATAAAATAAAAAAGGCATTATATCGCATGTGGATATAGTGCTCTTTATTTTAGATTGAATGAATCGATGGTTGTTCGAATAGCTGATTCAATCGCTTTTGAAATGAGTTTGATTTCTAAAGCGAAGAGGTGCTGCTTGTGAATTACTTGTTCATTAGCGTATGGCACATGAATAAATCCAGCTTTTATATGCTTCATGTGTCTCTCGTGGAGTTCATGCATGACAGAGTAGAACAGGTGGTTACAAACATATGTACCTGCAGAATTTGACACATGACAAGGAATATGGAGTTTACGAATGTTTTCAACGATAGCTTTAATCGGAAGGGTGGAAAAATAGGCTGACTCTCCGAAAATAGAGATTGGATCATCTTTAGGCAGGACCCCATTATTATCTGGTATTGCCGAATCATCAACATTAATTGCAATTCTTTCGATGGATACATCCTTTCTTCCGCCAGCTTGTCCAATCATCATGATGATATCCGGTTGAATTTCGTGTATTCTTTCAATCACATATCGGGAGGAATCATAGAAGGCAACGGGAACTTCATATAGATAAATTTCCGCTGGAAATGTTGTAAGATCAAGTTGTCTGATCGCTTCCATAGAAGGATTGATCGTTTCTCCACCAAATGGCTCAAAGCCGGTGAGAAGAATGCGTAACATGTCGACACCCCTTTCATGTACATTCTACCATAGGGAAGAAGAATTCACTAGATGAAATCGACTTGAGCAAACGGATAAAATTGTATATAATAAGTTTAATAGAGAATATAGGGAACGGACTATGCGATGAAAATCATAGAACTAAAAAGAGGTGATTATCAAGATCATCTTCTTGAATATGAGTACACAACTAAATATTATTATCATGTTTCTATAAAGAAGCGTGGTGAAATTAAGATATCGATTAAGAAAAAAAGATTTTTGCGCAAGCAGGTCAAAACATTTCAAGATCATCTCTTCGCAAGCTACATTGATAATCCATTAGTCTATGGAATTTTCGATCGAAAAAAATTGGTTGCAGTGATTGAAGGATCACTTGAAACCTGGAACAATCGGTTTCGAATTTGGAACTTTTTAGTTGATAAAAAATTTCGTGGTGAAGGTTACGGAAAAGCTCTATTTGATCACATGATTGACGTTGCAAAAGGCTTGAACGCAAGAGCGATTGTACTCGAATGTCAAAGTTGTAACGAACCCGCAATTCGGTTTTATTTCAATCGCGGTATGCACTTTATTGGGCTGGATACCATGTCATATACTAACCATGATATCGATAAAAAAGAAGTGAGATTTGAACTTGGAATGCGGCTAAGTGACGCAGAAAATATTAAAGAATAGAATGATAGAATATCGCATAACAAAGCGATATATAGGAATAAAATAAAACGCAGAAACCATCTGCGTTTTTTACTTAACCTTTAACACAACGCACTTGAGATATAAGCTCTCATCTGAACCAAGAAGTACAGGATGATCTTTTCCTTGTATACGAAATTCAATCATTTGGGTAATACGTTTTGCATCCTTTGATGCTTCCATGAGCATCTCCAAAAAGAGTGATGGAGTCATATAATGTGAACAAGAGCATGTGACTAAATAACCATCTTCTTTGATGAGTTTTAGTGCTTGAAGATTGATATCTTTGTATCCCTGAAATGCTCGTTTTACATCATCATTTTTCTTTGCAAATGCAGGTGGATCGAGCACGATGACATCGAATTGTTTTTGTTCGCTTTGATATTGTCTTAACAGTTCAAAGACGTCTGCTTCCAATGCATTTACGTGATCTAATCGATTAAGTTTTGCGTTAAGTTTAATATCTTCAACAGCCTTTTTTGAAATATCAACACATGTAACATTTTTTGCTCCATAATATGCCGCATGAAGTCCAAACCCACCAATATGTGAAAAACAATCGAGTACGTCTTTGTTCTTAACATAAGGCTTGATTGCTTTATGGTTATCTTGTTGATCCAAAAAAGAACCTGTTTTCTGACCATGCTTTAAATCGATGTTCATCAACAATTCATTTTCTTTGATTTGGACAAAATCAGGAACAGTCCCATATACAACACCAGTAAATAACTCTAGTCCCTCTTTTTTTCGAACAGGAGCATCGCTTCGTTCAAAGATTCCTCTTGGTTTAAACAAATCAACAAGAATATCAATCAATATTTT
The DNA here is from genome assembly GCA_937868795.1 of uncultured Acholeplasma sp. Lineage (GTDB taxonomy): Bacteria > Bacillota_I > Bacilli_A > Acholeplasmatales > Acholeplasmataceae > Peloplasma. The sequence continues at coordinate 4,491 of CALMNM010000154.1, read as the reverse complement.
TTTACGAAGATCAATCCCCAATGATAAGATTTGAAGAACAAGATAATCACCATATTTATCAACGATCAAACCTGGTATACCATCTGCTTCACCAAAAAGCACACGATAACTATTCTGATAGCCTAGATCTATTCGTGTTTGATTGGCTTTAGTGATGATTGATCTAAAGAAGTTTTCATCAATAATCTCATCCATTTTTCTAGATAAAAGTCTTACGAATATTTTCGAACTCGTATTTAACAATCCCTTACCAATGAATTGGTTTTTCGAAGAAAAAACAAAAGCGATGTCACCACTTTGTATTTTACCTTCAATTTTATCAATCTCGTTACTAAAAACCCAAGGATGGCCATAGAGAAGTCGTTCTTCTTCACGAGGTTTTAATGTAATTTTGCATGGTTCCACATATATCAACTCCATGAACATTATACATGAAAGATTAAAAACTGGGTGCTATTTTTCACCCAGTTATTTCTTTATCGAGTTTTTAAAATGTTCTAATACGAATGAAGAGAGTTCAATGCCAAAATCTCTTTCCATGAGCTGTTCAAATCGCTCAATCTTTTTTGAATTGTTATCGATTTGCAGTGCTACAAAGCAGCGTGTGACCATCTCTTCATATCGATCAAAGTCACTTAATCGGTAACAAGCAAGAGCACTGAAATAATAGAAATAGTCAAGAAGATAAAAACTTTTATCTTGCAATGCATGATCAATCCCTAAATTACAATACTTTAAAACTTTATCGAATTCTTTTTTCTTGCCTGAGTATTTTGCGAGTCTGAATAAGACGAGTGGATAAGCAGTATTGATTGATGAACCCACAACTACTCTCTGGTCTTCAAGAACTACCTCAATTTTGTCGGCAATTTCATCGGTCTCAATCGAGTTTGTATCTAGGTCGAGTAATGAAGTCAAAATGAGCATTTCAGTCATGGTGAACGCGGTTTGCTTACTCATGTTTTGAAAATTAACCATTTGTTTTGTCAATGAACATGCAGTTTCGAGATCGATTTTGTTCGTGATGACATCATAGAGTAGGACACTATGGTCAAAGAGCATTTTGTTTTCCGTTTCAAGGAAATCTTTATGGTTAAATTCCTCTTTCATTCGTTGAATTTCGACTTCATTCGAGTTGACAACAAAGTTGTAGAATTGATCGATTCTTTTTGATTCTTCAATTCTTGCAGTTTCAATTTCCATGACAAAATTCATGGTTTGTACACCAAGCTTAACACAGAGCTGATCGAGCACAGGAAAAGGAATGTCAGATTCACCTGTCAAATATCTCCGATATTGACGAAGTGAGGTAACATTTTGTGTAAATGATTCTTGTGAGATGTTTCTTGCTGCTCTAAGTTGTTCTAAATAGTTACAAATCTCTCTAGATTTCACATTTTCACTCCATTTACATTTCATTTTCATTGCGTTATGTACGAATAGGGCGTATACGCCCTGTTCTTTTCTCCTAATTGATAATACAATTAGGGAAAAGGGAGGCATGAGCCATGAAAAAATTAGTCGTTGTCGCAGTATTATTTGTCGCAGTATTATTCGGTCATATCGGTTTATCTTATTTAGCAGCTGAAAATTCATCAGCCGATCAAGTTACCTTAGATTTTGATGATGCAGGTTACCCAGAAATCGTTCGCAGAACACCAGTAGATTTTGATGATGCAGGTTATCCAGAAATCGTTAGAAGAAATCCATCAAATTATCGCAGTCAAGGATATTCTGAGTTTGTCCGCAGAAATCAAGTAGATTTTGACGATGCAGGATACCCCGAAATCGTTCGCAGAACTCCAGTGGATTTTGATGATGCAGGTTATCCAGAGATCGTTCGCAGAACACCACTAGATTTTGATGATGCAGGATACCCAGAAATCGTTCGCAGAACACCACTAGATTTTGACGATGCAGGTTACCCAGAAATCGTTCGCAGAACTCCAGTGGATTTTGATGACGCAGGCTATCCAGAGATCGTTCGTCGCGGTACAGAAATTTAATCGCTACATTCAAACACATCACAATTATATCACATGAATAGTCAAGTGTAAGGGGTATCTTACGAAAACACGACAAAATTCTTTTAAGATTACTTCATTACTTATTCACGGTGAAATGGTGTGTGGTGTCAACTAATTCTAGAATTAGAGCATACCTAATTTATGAAAATTGACTTTCCACTTCTTGTATGCAGAATCATGAGAAATCATAGTTGCTATCTTGTTTGACTTGAAAGGATATGATCATCAATGAAAACAATCTTGAAATATTCATTTTACATCGGCATTGTTTTAACGTTAGTTTTTAATGCTGAACGTTGGATCAATCAAATCATTCCCGCAAGTGATTTTGTACAAAATTCGACCTTGCTGTTTCAGTATGGTGGAATGATTGGATATTCACTCGTCATCGTGTTTATCACCATGCTCCAGAGTGAAGGATTCCATCAAGTTCACCTTTATAAACCAAAGCTAAGTTATTGGTTGAGAAATGTCTATGTATCCGTTTCTGTTTTATTCATCGTTATCGCGATGATTGAGTATACATTCCAATCCGCTGTTTTACTTGTACTTATTTTCATGCTGCTTACGGCGACTCTTGATATGATTCGCGACAAAATCATCCAAGATCACGAAGGCAATACGTTGCATCCCAAAAAAACGATTCATTAGTTTAGTCTTCAATTGACTCCATTTCACGCCTGATCAAGACATCTTTTTTGTCAAATGATCAACAAAAGTGTATCATTAAGGTGTGAGGAGATGAGTCATATGTCAATCAAAAGTACATTAAAAAGTAGAGTATCTACAACAAAATTTAATGGTGATAAAGTAGAACCCAATACAATCATTGATTTGTTAGATTTTGCTGTCTACGCTCCAAATCATAAAATGCGTGAACCTTGGAGGTTTATCATTTTAGAAGGGGAAGGGAAAAAAACTCTCGTTTCGAGATATGTATCTTCATTCAAAGAAATTGATCAAAATGAGCAACTAGCAATGTTGAACAAGGTATTTCAAGCTCCTTTAGTCCTTGCTATCGTTATGCCGAAAAATCCAGATTATCGAGATGAACTCGAAGATTTGCAAGCTTGTGCAGCGCTCATTGAGAATTTCTTATTGCTTTTGACTGAAGAAGGATTAAGTGGAGCATGGAAAACTCCAAAGTATATTGAATCCGATCGTTTCAAGGATATACTCGGTGTAACATCTCAAGAAATTGTCGTGGGACTCGTCATGGTTGGCTTTCCTGAGCAAACGCTCACTCCGAAGAAAAGAAAATCAGCTTACGAACTAACAACAATCTATTCATGATCGTCACTATAAACACTGATCATATGATAAAGAATCATATCATCTTAAACTTGTTCTATACATTGTTTTCACAATAAAAAATATGAGTGTTTATCGGAGGCATATATGCGATTAGTTTTAAAAATCACCAAGTATGTCGTCTTAATAATCCTATCGCTTATTCTTCTCATATCTATCGTTATGTTTCGAAACGATATTCCCTATGCAGAGGCTATTGAACTATATAGTGAAGATGAATCCAATTTTTTTACAACAGAAGTAGTTGGGCAAGATGAAATGAATCATGATGTAACCCTTCATTATCTTGATTATGGTGACCCTGATCATATCACTGTTGTTTTATTACATGGTGCATTTTCCTCAGCACTTACATTTGAAGTTTGGAAAGACCGCTTGCTTGATGAAGGGTATCGAGTTATCTTAATCGATTTGCCTTATCATGGATTATCGACTGGTTTTTCGGATCAAGTGACATCGATTCGTCGTTCAGCCGAAGCAGTGATGAATTTACTGATCCATTTGAACATCGAGTCATTTTTTATTGGAGGGAACTCTATGGGTGGTGGGGTCAGTTGGTATTTAGCAGGATCCTATCATGGTGAAAATCAAACTAATGTACTAGGATTAATCTTAATTGACAGCATTTATCCTATGTCATCCAGTGGTGCACCTGAAGGTGGATTTATCAATTTCATCTCGAGTGATTTCATTGCCCCAATCATTAGTAAGATGACACCACGTTTCCTATTTAGGCAATTACTTAACGGTGTTTATGGATCATTTGGTTCACCTACCGATGAAGTGATTGATCGCTACTACACCATGTTGCGTGTGGATGGACACCGTGAATCCATATTGCAGAATACTTTTGAAGAGATATCTGTTGATGATCAACTCGTCATACTTGAACATTTAGTAACAATGGATATTCCTGTCATCATCTTATGGGGTGAAGAAGATTCATGGATCCCTGTAGAAACGACTGAGCTATTTAAAGAAACACTTGAACTTCAAGACGAAGATATTATTATCTATCCAGAATTGGGTCATGTACCCATGGAAGAAGATCCTGAACGCACCATTCTTGATGTTCTCGCATTTCTTGATTTCAACACATAAAAAAAGAGCATGATCATGCTCTTTCTAACAACCTCAAAGGTCATTTTTGAGG
>CALMNM010000153.1 GCA_937868795.1 uncultured Acholeplasma sp. | reverse complement strand
TTGGCCCGTTGGAGAAACGGTTAACTCACATGCCTTTCACGCATGCATTCACGGGTTCGAATCCCGTACGGGTCACCAACAAATCTTCAAATAAAGCCTCCGTGCTTTTAGATATGAGTGCAAACTCAAAAGTAGTACCCATAGCTCAATTGGATAGAGCGTTTGACTACGGATCAAAAGGTTGGGGGTTCAAGTCCTCTTGGGTACGCCATTCGGGAAGTAGCTTAGCTTGGTAGAGCGCCTGGTTTGGGACCAGGAGGTCGCAGGTTCAAATCCTGTCTTCCCGACCATGTATCTTTGCGGGTGTAGTTTAATGGTAGAACCACAGCCTTCCAAGCTGTTGACGGGGGTCCGATTCCCCTCACCCGCTCCATAATCAATCAAACCACGAAACAGCGTGGTTTTTATTTTTTATTTAGTCAAAAACATAATGTATGAAAATACAATGAAAGAAAATGAAAGAAAAAAAATAGAAAAAACGAACGAATGGGGCGTATACGCCCTGTTTTTATTGCATGTTCAGTGATAAAACTATATATGAGATAGTATCTCAATTGGTAAAAACATAAAAAGACAGGAGGTAACCCTATGATTGAATTCTATAATATGCTATCGATCATGACATTTTCAGTGATACTGGTTTATCTTTTGTCACGATTTAAATTGATTCCAGAATCGAAAGTTGGACTCGTTGAACGATTTGGTGTCTATTACAAACCGGTCAATCCAGGTTTACACTTTCTTATTCCGTTTGTCGATCGTTTAGTGCTATATGATCAGAATAGAGAACTTAATCTCAACCGTGAAGTCATCGTGGTCAATGGGGAATCGAAATTGTCACTTAGTGTCTTAGTGCAATATCGAATAGTGGATGAACGAGACTATTACGAAACCAATGTGGACCAATTCATGCGTGATATTATTATTGATGTTGTCAAAGGTTTTGTTGAACGATACGGGTCAAAAGACGTATCTTATCAAAAACTCGCTTTGACAGCAAGACTTAAAGGGATGATTTTAGAAAAGATTGTTGAATGGGGAATTGAATTATCGTCCCTTGAACTTCTCGCATTAACAGAAATACCTTCGCTATAATAAGTGATAGAAAATTGGTATAATGAGTATTTTAATATGTATTCAATATGTTTTATGATATAAATTTCTCTGTTTTTCCTTTTTTACGGCATCACTTTGTGATGCTTTTTCCTTGAATGTTGCTTTATAATTCTTAATAAAAACTTAAGAAATAAATTTGAAAGAATTATTCTTTCTTATTTCCCTCTATGATATAATGCCAATGTGATATGACCCCAAGGAGACGTATATGGAATTTCTTAATGAATCATTAACAGTATTTGCCGATCTCATCAATAATGCGATTCTCCTTTTTGGTCTAGGCTTTATCTATGCAGCGACCAACTATAATCAATCCACGAAGACAAAATCATATGCCATCTTATTTGGAGTCCTTATCGGATTCATGACGATTTTAATTATGATCAATTCATGGAAATTTTCCGATAAACTCATTTTTGATACAAGAAGCGTATTACTCGTTGTGACTGGACTTTTCTTCGGGCCGATTACGACAGGTGTCGCTGCACTTATAGCATTCATCTATCGCCTTTCTCTCGGAGGAATTGGTGTCTATGCTGGATTATTAACTATTGTTTCAACATCAACTTTGGGACTTTTATGGCCAAAATTACGCAGAATCTTTCCTCCAATGAAACCTATATATGAGTATCTACTATTAGGATTTATCGCACATGTATTAACAGTTATAGGATTTTTGTCAATTCCTTGGCCAACTGCGTTTGAAGTTATCAGCTATACTGCGATTCCATATCTGACATTTTATCCGTTATTGACGGCATTTCTAGCGATGATTGTTCATAATCAAAAAGAACGTGTCAATGCACAACACAGAATAAAAGAACAACAACTTCTTTTACAAGCAAGTATAGATGCGACCAAAGCGATGGAAGTATTTGCTTTAGATTTGAACTATTGCTATCTATCCTTTAATGAGTACCATGAGTACTCGATGAGAAAATATTATGGAGTTAAAATCAAAACAGGTGATAATTTTCTTGAATTGATCATTCATCCAGCGATGAGAGCTCGAATCAAAGAGTGTTTAGATGCTGCACTCCAAGGTGAATTTAAAACCAACATCTCTATGGTTGAGACAGAGTCTGAAAAGTATCTTGAAGAGCAATACTCACCGATTTTGGATGATCGTGGTTTTGTGATGGGTGTCACCGTATTTTCACAAGACATTAGTGAACGCAAAAAATACGAACAATCTATTCTATATTTAAGCTATCGAGATCCTTTGACCAATTTACACAATAGACGCTATTACACAGCAGAGTTACATCGTTTGGATAAACCTCAATCCTATCCGCTTTCTATTGTGATTGCCGATATCAATGGTTTAAAGATTATGAACGACGCCTTTGGTCATGATGCTGGGGATTTGCTCTTGTGTACAATTGCTGATGAACTCATCCAAGTCTTTAAGAATGAAAGCCACATCGCGCGTATCGGTGGTGATGAATTCGTCATCTTAATGCCCAACACTGATAAAGAACACGCTGAGAAATATATTAATTCAGCTAAGAAAAATATAGAAGCAAAAGTACTTCATGGTATGTCGCTTTCCGTTTCATTTGGGCTCTCTGTTTCTGAAGGTGAACTCCCCATTGAAAACTCGGTTAAGCATGCAGAAGACGATATGTATGCGCATAAACTATTTGAGATTTCTTCACACCGCAATGAAACGATCAAAACGATCTTAAAAACACTTCATGAAAAGAACCCTCGTGAGGAAAAACACTCTGAACGTGTATCAAAAATATGTGTCAACATTGGTCAAGCACTTAAGATGAGAGATGAAGACATCAAAATGCTCAAGGTCATTAGTAATCTTCATGACATTGGTAAAATCGCCATCGATGATGCGATTTTAAATAAACCAGGAAAATTGGATGAAAAAGAATGGGAACAAATTAAACGTCACCCTGAAATTGGCTATCGTATTTTAGCCACTTCACCAGAATATGCTGATATCGCCCAAGATATATTAAGCCACCATGAACGATTTGATGGACGAGGTTATCCTAGAGGACTATCAGGAGAGGAAATCCCATTACGCGCCAGAATTATTAGTGTTGCCGATGCATATGACGCGATGGTTTCGGAAAGACCCTACCGAAAACCATTAACCCACCAAGAAGCGATTGATGAAATCATCAAAAATACAGGTTCACAGTTTGATCCCGTCATCGCACAGACATTTATCAATCTCTTTGCTCAACAAAAAGAAGTCATCGCCTGACTTCTTTTTTCAAACGATGAAATCGTTTACCCCTTCATAATCTCTATGGTAATGCATAGTTTTTCGTGTATAATAGGAATGGGAGTATTCTAGGAGGAATTAAATATGAAACGTAAAACCAAAATTGTTTGTACGGTAGGTCCATCCATTGACAATCCAGAGATGATTGGAAAGATGATTGATGCGGGTATGAATGTAGCCCGACTCAACTATTCACATGCTGATCAAGAAGAACATGGTAGACGCGTAAAGATGATTCGTGAAGTAGCGAAAGATAGACATCGGTTCGTGGGCATTCTTGCAGACACGAAAGGTCCAGAAATTCGTACAGGTAAATTTGAAAATGATATTGCTACCTTTAAAAAAGGTGATCAAGTCGAAGTTCATAAAGAACCCATTTTAGGAAATCGTGAACGGTTTCACATCGATTGTGCTGAACTTTTTGATGACATTAAAAAAGATGATTACTTATTGATTGATGATGGGAAAATGAAATTAACCATTCTCGAAAATCGCGGTGATGTCCTTTTATGTGAAGTCAATAACTCAGGATCCATCAAAACAAGAAAAGGTGTCAATGTTCCTAATGTTAAACTTTCGATGCCCTTTGTATCAAAGAAAGATTATGATGACATCGTCTTTTCTGCAAAAATGGATGTGGATATGATCGCTTTATCCTTCGTCAGAAGAAAAGAAGACGTTTTAGAAATTCGCGATATTCTCAAAAAATGTGGAAAGACAGATATTGAGCTTATTGCTAAGATTGAAAATCAAGAAGGCGTTGACAACTTAGAATCCATTTTGGAAGTATCTGATGGTGTCATGGTCGCTCGGGGTGACTTAGGTGTGGAAGTTTCTACCTCATTAGTCCCTCTCTATCAAAAACGTATTATCAAAATGGCCAATGAAAAGGGTAAACCCGTCATCACAGCAACCCATATGCTTGAATCCATGATGTATTCACCGAGACCAACCCGTGCAGAAGCATCTGATGTCGCCAATGCCATCCTCGATGGGACTGATGCGATCATGCTATCTGGGGAATCAGCTGCAGGTGAATATCCTGTGGAATCTGTGCTCGTCATGGACACGATTGCTAAATCAATCGAAGACCATATCAACTATAAAGATAAACTTCAAAATTCGATTGCAACTAGTCAACAAACCGTCAATGATGCCATTGGTATCGCTGTAAGTCAAACAGCCATGGCATTACCTAAAGCCGAAGTCATTATCGCATTTACAGAAACCGGTGGGACCGCTAAACGTATTTGCAAGTTTAGACCTTCCGTTCCCATTATCGCAGTGACTGATAACCAAAAAACATGTCAACGTTTAACCTATTATTGGGGAACATTCTCAGCATTAAGAAGCAATGTGACCGATATGGCAGTGTATGACCGAGTCGCGATTGAGGTCGCAAAAGACTTTGGTTTTGCATCAGGAACAACGATTATTATCACCTCTGGTTGGGCACAAAAACACGGTTCGACCAACACATTGCGCATCATCGATATTCCTTAATAGAGTCAATCCCACACGTTGGGATTTTCTTTTATTTATCCAAAGCTAAAGATTGATAAGATGGTCTTATCATGCTATAATAGGGCGGTTGAGGTATCTTCATGAATAAATATATTGGCGATCGACAATTTTATAAAACACTATTTAAAGTCGCTGCACCCCTTGTTTTGCAACAACTGATTACCACATCCGTTCAGTTAGTGGATAATGTTATGGTTGGTCGTCTCGGCGAACAATCGATTGCTGCGGTTTCTGTAGTCAATCAGTTATACTTTATTGTGATTCTCATCACCTTTGGTGCGATGGGAGGTGCAGGTATTTTTACTGCACAATTTTTTGGGTCAAAAGACTTTGATAAACTAAAACAAACCTACAGATTTAAATTAATGATCGGTCTTGGTGTTGCGGTTTTATCCTTTGTGATTTTCACCTTTTTTGGACGAACTTTGATTGGATTATTTACGTCAAACGAGGATACGATTAACTTAGCATTAGGATATCTATCTTATGCAAGATGGAGTGCCTTTCCTTGGATCATCGCAGTGGCAATTGGGAATACCTTCCGTGAAACTGGAATAACCAAACCACTTCTATATATTTCATTGGTGTCAATATCGACGAATACCATCCTCAATTACCTCCTCATATTTGGTAATTTTGGAGCACCCAACCTTGGTGTTGAAGGTGCCGCTATCGCAACATTGATCGCAAGATTTGTGGAATTTGGCTTGACGTGGATTCTACTCAAGAAGCGTGGTCAACATTTCGATACTCGGATAAACGCTTTATTTGCTATCGATAAAAAGTTATTGGCAGGTATGATTGTCATGGCTTTACCTCTGATGCTTAACGAGACATTATGGTCATCTGGACAAACGGTATTTCTTCATGCTTACTCCACACGCGGTGACCAAGCACTAGCTGCCATGAACATCACAGGTGCCATTTCTCAAATCGTTTTTGTCACTTTTGGGGCGATTGCAACGGCTGTTGCAGTCCTAGTTGGTAACACTTTAGGACGAAATGAACTTGAGGAAGCGAAAGCAAACTCGAAGAAGTTATTTGCTACTGCCGTGATGATTGCGATCGTTGCAGGGATGATTTTGTTTATGCTATCATTCTTCATCTTAGACATTTATGACGTCGCAGAATTCACCAAAAATACTGCACAATTCAATATTCGCATTAACGCATTATTTATTCCTGTATATTCCTTTAACGTAACACTGTATTTTACGTTGCGTGCTGGAGGGGATACCAAGTCGACGGTATTAATGGATGCAGGATATATGTGGGTCATCCCGGTCCCTGTTTCACTCCTCTTAGCCTATTTAACCAATCTTCCCGTGACCATGATGTTTCTTATTATTCAATCTCTCGAAGTGCCAAAAATGCTCTTCGGATTAACACGATATCGGATGGAACGATGGGTTAGAAATCTTGCCCATGAACATTAAGAGCTTCGGCTCTTTTTTTCTTGTATCGATATTATCATGACATAAGTCCTTTTTTAAGTTATAATATCATTATAAGGAGAATGAAAACGATGGATTTTAAAGAGCAAAAAACATCAAATAAACCTCAAGTGCTCCCTGAGTTTAGACATATGAATCCTAATCTAGCTTCTTTGAAAATCATTATTTTCTATGTCTTGCTAGGATTTTCATGGATTATTGGTTCTGATTATGTCTTGGAAATCATATTTCCTGATCCAGACACGTATCAGTTTGCCCAAAGCGTGAAAGGGATTTTTTATGTCGCTTTAACGGCTATTATTTTTTATCTCATCATTCGCTATCGCATGTTGATGTATTCGGATACCATTAGCAGTTTGGAAAGAGCGTATCAAGAGTTAGACGAAGGTCACCATCGTTCATTAAAACTTGAAAATCAACTTTATGATTTAGCCTTTTATGATCCATTGACAGGATTACCCAATAAGATTATGCTCGAACAAACGATTGACCATTATATTCAAGAAAAAGGCGATCAGGGCATTATTGGCATTGTCTATTTTGATATAGATGAATTTCGTACGATTAATGAAGTCAAGGGACACTCCACTGGTGATGAACTCATCACGACCATTGCTCACCGACTTCAAGATTCGATAAAAAAACCAAATATGGTAGCTCGCATGGGCGGCGATGAGTACGTCTTAGCTTTTTTTGATATTAACCATTTAGAAAGTTTCCTTCCGATGGTTGAAGAACATATCAAGACAATCAGACAATCCTATTTACTGGATGAAGATCAATTCTTCATTACGATTAGTGGAGGTATTGCACTCTATCCAGATCATGGTAAAGATTATATTACTTTGATGCGTCATGCGGATGCAGCGATGTCAATTGCAAAATCAAAAGGTCGTGATCAAATCGTCATCTTTGATGAAGAGATGGTTATGGTCATCAAGCAGCAAACCGAACTTCTTAACCAGCTCAGACAAGCCATTCATCAGAATGAGTTTCAACTACACTATCAACCTGTGATTGATATGTCCACTGGAAAAGCTGTGGGTTCTGAAGCGTTGATCCGTTGGGTTCACCCAACGAAAGGATTTATTCCTCCCTTAGAATTCATATCGCTATCCGAAAAAAACGGCTTCATTAAAGATATTACGGAATGGGTATTTAAAGATGCTGCAGATCATTTTGCTGACTGGGGAAAGCAAAAAAATTATAAAATTTCAATCAACTTATCTGCAACCATGTTGATGAATGAAAAGTTCATTGGCAGCCTTATCCATTGGATTCAAGAGTATAAAATTGATTGTAAAAAATTCAATATAGAAATTACTGAAACAGCAATCATTCCAGACATTGAAAAGAGTATTCATGTCCTTAATTCTCTTAGAAGACTGGGATTTACCATTTCTCTAGATGACTTTGGTACGGGTTATTCATCCTTGACCTATTTGCAGAAACTTCCGATTGATGCGATTAAGATCGATCGTAGTTTCATCTCAAGTATCAAGGAAGATACCGAAGAATTTTATGTCTTGAAATACATGATCGATCTCGCCCACCATTTAAAACTTGCGGTTGTTGCCGAAGGGATTGAAACCGAGGAACAAGCAGAAATGATCAAGAAATATCACGTCGACTATGCACAAGGTTACTATTTTTGTAAACCCATGCCTCAAAATCGTGTTTTAGAATATTTCAAAAGTATCCATCAAGAAGGGAAGTAGGTGGAATCATGCTAAGTGATTTTCTATTTTTCGATATTACATTTTTTAGTTTTTTAATCCTATTTACACTACTTATTATTTCCTTTATACAACGCTCTCGTTATAGTTTAGGCTCAACACTCTTCAAAGCGATGATTATTACACTTATGATCGCACACATCATGGAACCCATCGGTTGGTTAACGGATGGCGAACCAGGGAAGCTGAATTATTTCTTAGGTTATTTATCCAACACTGCCATCATTTTATTGGGACCTATCCTCATTGGATTCTGGGCTTCATACTTAGATTATTTCATGCATCGATCAAAGAAAAGAATTGTCCAGAAAAAATTCTATTTGTATCCAGCTATGGTGATGATGATTACGTTGATCTTCAATTTATTCATCCCAATTTATTTTGAAATTGATAAAGCAACAAATGTTTACATTAAGGGGAATTACTTTGACTGGCAGTATTTAATCCATTACGGCTTCGTCATTTACATTGTTTACATGGTCATAAAGGATCGTGACAAGAACAAAAATCGTGCCCTATTTGGCATGGCACTCTTCATGATTTTTCCTGTGATCGCATCACTGATCCAACTCTTTGAATCGAGTATACTCATCACATGGCCTTCACTTTCAGTTGCTGTTATTGTGGTATATCTGTTTTTTGAAACCACGACCGGTGCACTCGATATGCTTACCAAGGTCAATTCTAGAGCATTACTTGAATCCTATTTGCACTCACTGATCGAAGACAAGAAGGATTTTACAGCCATCATGTTTGACCTCGATCATTTTAAGGAAGTCAATGATCTCTATGGTCATCAGATGGGAGACCGAGTTTTGATCGAATTTGCACACACTTTAAGTAATTATATGACCGAAAAGTCATCGGTTGTGTCACGCCTTGGTGGTGATGAGTTCTTTGTGGTATATCAACATTATCAACGCTTGTCGCCAGAAGACTATATAAACTCTATTCATCAAGAACTAATAACGAATCCAATCTTTAATCAATTTGAGTTTTTAGGTTTCTCTGCGGGTTATGTCAATAACGATCACAAAATGACTGTAGATGATATATTAAATTATGCAGATAAACGAATGTATGAACAAAAAAAGCACGTACACTCACATGATGAACCCCATCATGAATAATAAACAAGGAGAATAGAAATGCCTAATCATGTTTTAGTCAATAAGTTAGCCAAGCTTGCTGTCAAAGTTGGCGTCAATGTCCAAAAAGGACAAGTCGTTGTCATTCGTGGAACGACAGAAAGTAAAGAACTCATTAGAGAAATCGCAGAAGAAGCTTACTTAGCAGGTTCGAAAGCGGTTCATGTCCAATGGAGCGATGACTATATCAGCAAAAGCGCATTAACGCATCAAACCGTTGAAACATTGGAAAATGTGCCATCTTGGCTCATTGAACAACACAAATCCTTTGTTGATCAAGGGGCATGCTTTATTTCTGTGTCATCACCGATTCCTGGTCTTAATAAAGACGTAGATCCAAGTAAAGCTCAACGTGCCGGGATTGCTATGCAAAAGGCTGTTCATTTTTTTAGAGAACATCTCATGGGAAATCGAGCACCTTGGACAATAATTGCCGCACCTAACAAAGTTTGGGCAAAACAAGTGTTCCCTAACTTAACTGAAGAAGCTGCAGAAGAAGCACTTTGGAATGCTATTTTCAACGCCTCAAGAGTCACTTTGGATAATGATCCTATTCAGGCTTGGGATGAACACAATCGGACACTTCTTAAACACAATAAGATTTTAAATGATTACAATTTCAAACATTTACATTTTAGAAATTCTCTTGGAACCGATTTAATTGTTGAACTCGTCAAAGACCACGTATGGGCGGGTGGTGGTGAGCACGATACACAAGGAGTTTATTTCAACCCCAATATACCCACGGAAGAAACCTTTACGATGCCATATAAATGGGGAACCCGTGGGAAAGTCGTTGCAACGAAACCCTTAAATTATCAAGGCAAACTCATCGAAGATTTCTACCTTGTTTTTGACCAAGGAAAAGTCGTTGAGTTTGATGCAAAAAAAGAAAAACTTGCGCTTGAGAACATTTTAAACACCGATGAAGGCAGTCGCTATATTGGTGAAATTGCCTTAATCTCTCATGACTCACCCATTTCAAATACGAACATCTTATTCTTAAATACCCTATTTGACGAAAACGCATCATGCCACATGGCACTCGGTAGAGCATATCCAATGAATGTCAAAAATGGTGTCAATACCAAGATTGAAGACCTTGAAAAGATAGGTTATAACAATTCGATGAATCATGTCGATTTCATGTTTGGTAGTCAGGATATGGAAATAGTTGGACTTACTCACGATGGTAAAGAAGTTCAAGTCTTTAAGAATGGAAATTTTGTCATATAATTTTTGAAAGATGCCAATAAGGCATTTTTCTTTATCAGGAGAACACGATGGACAATATTAAAAACGAACACTTAGTCTCATTTAAATTTATCTCATCATTAAAAACTAATCCCAGTCAAAATCATGCAGCTTATTTGGTTACAGAAACCGATATGAAAGAAAATTTGTATAAAGACTCACTTTTTCTCTTTGATGGGGTTAAGTCCAAACGTATTAAGCAATTTAAAAAACGAACCTCTTTTATTTTCGAGTCAGATGTCACACTACTCGTTCCTTTTGCAAAGACGAAAGAAGAAGAAAAACTCGTAAAGGATGATCTAATAACCATCTATTATCGTTATCATCTCATAGATCAATCATGGCAAAAAGCGTATGAGTTTAAATTTCCAGTCACGATAATCGATGTTTTAGGTGATCTACTTCTACTTAAAGCAAGTTTATCTAAACATCAACATCAACTTTACCTAGCAGATGATGAGAAACGTAAAGAAATTCTCAAGCAGCTTAAAGATGAAAAACTCTATGAAGAGATTGAAGAAATTCCTTTTTACAGCAACCAAATCGGGTTTGTCGCAAATCAACGAACACAACTTTTTCTCTACGACACTAAGACGCTTCAAATAAAATCTTTGGTGGATTCAAATTTTGATGTTAGACAAATTCGAGTATCGAAAGATAAACAGATGATTTATTACTCAGGTCAAGAGATGAAAGGCATACGTAGTTTAACAACACATATCTTCTCATATTCGTTAAAGACTAAACAGACCACGATTTTGTATCATGAAGATCAATATTCATTTGCGAAACTATTGACGTTTGGATCAAAGATTATTGTCGCTGCTTCCAACATGAAAGCCTATGGAATCAATCAAAACCATGATTTTTATGAACTCAAAGATAGAAAATTAATTCCATTTGCAGCCTACGGTCAATCGATTGGTAATTCGATAGGAAGTGATGTTCGCTTAGGAGAACAAGTCACTGAAATTTTAACAGATGATTACTATGACTTTATTGCGACAGTCAATGATCATTCAGAACTGATGAGACTTTCCAAAACAGGTGAAATCTCTCCTGTCTTTACCTTAAATGGCTCACTTGAGGGGATTATTGGGCTGAATAATCAACGTTATGGTATTGCATTTTTGGAACAAAAACTCGCTGAAATCTATGAGATTTCCTATGATTCAATCCGACCAAAAATACTGACACATCACAATCGTTTAGCTTTAAAAAACTGTTATGTTGCCAAACCTAAATCCTTTGTCGTTAAGCATCCGTCGCATGATGTCCACGGCTTTGTCCTTTATCCAAAAGATTATGATCCTCAAAAAGCCTATCCCGCCATTTTGGATATTCATGGCGGACCTAAAACGGTTTATGGTTACACCTATTATCATGAAATGCAAGTCTGGGCAAATGAAGGATATTTTGTCATGTTTGCTAATCCTCGGGGTAGTGATGGTAAAGGCGATGAATTTGCTGACATCAGAGGGAAATATGGAACCATTGATTATGATGATCTCATGGATTTTGTTGCACTCGTTCTAAAAAAAGTGAAAGCGATCGATGCAAAACGACTTTTTGTAACCGGTGGTTCATATGGTGGATTCATGACAAATTGGATCATCACTCACACCGATATGTTCAAAGCTGCATGTACACAGCGTAGTATAACAAATTGGCTTTCCTTTCACTCTACCTCAGACATCGGTTTTTACTTTTCTAAAGACCAAACTGCAGGGCATCCACTGCGTGATACCGAAAAATTATGGAATGCATCACCTTTGAAATACGCAGATGCCATTAAGACACCGTTGCTAATCATTCATTCAGATCAAGATTATCGCTGTCCTGTTGAACAAGCGATGCAACTCTTCACCCTTCTCAAAGAAAAAGGTGTTGACACTCGATTTGTTTGGTTCAAAGGTGAAAATCATGAACTTTCACGAAGTGGTTTGCCACAGGCAAGACAGAAACGATTAAATGAAATTTTGGACTGGTTTAATCATTATCGATAAATGGTGTTTTTTACATATTTTCTTCTCAATCTATTCAAACAATTCAATTTATGATACAATAGACGCATATTGACAAAAGGGGGTAATAAACTATGTGGTGGGAATCTATGACACTACTCCAACAGATTCTTTTTGTGCTTGCTTCAAGCGCGACTGCTATCATGATTATTTTCTTAATTATGATGCTTTTAGGCTTTGAAACCGATGAATTTGACGGAGGAGATGTTCCGGATTTAACAGGTGATTCAATCAATGATGATCCACTGACTGGTATTGCAGGACTTAAAGTATTAACGTTAAGGGGAATACTTGTCCTTGTTTCTATCGGTGGATGGACAGCCTATTTATTGGTTGAAACGCTATTACCGTGGCTTGCGATTTTGATCGGGGTCATCGTCGGAGTCGTCGCTGCATATTTGCAAGCGTTAGCTTTCAGAGCAACACTTCGATTAGAGTCCGAAGGTAACCTTGATTACAAAAATGCCATTGGATTGCATGGAACGGTTTATATGAGAGTTCCCAAAAGTAAGACAGGGAAAGGGAAAGTAACCGTCAACATTCAAGATCGTCTCATTGAGATTGATGCGATTACAGAAGAAGAGTCAGACATATTACCAAAAACATCGGTGATTGTCAGCGGACTTGAAGATCCAACAACAATTATTGTTAAAACCAAATAAAGGAGAAAATTATGTTTACTATTTATGCAAGTGGAGCCGCTGTCGGGGGAATAATCACAGCTGTTCTTGTCGCCGTATTTTCATTCTTAGTCTTTGTTGTTTCCCGTATTAAGAAATGTCCTTCAGACAAAATCTTAGTTATCTATGGGAAAATTGGAGCCAATAAAGATGGATCCTCTCGATCTGCAAACTGTATTCATGGGGGATCTAAATTCATTTATCCGTTCTTCCAAGCTTATCAATTTCTTGACTTAACACCGATTTCTATTCAAGTCGATTTAAAAAATGCACTTTCAAGACAAAATATTCGTATTGACGTTCCATCGAGATTCACCGTAGGTATTTCAACAGAACCTGGTGTGATGCTCAATGCGGCTGAACGTTTATTAGGATTAAAACTTGCTGAAATTCAAGAACTAGCAAAAGATATCATCTTTGGACAACTTCGTTTAGTCATCGCGACCATGGATATCGAAGAAATTAATACAGACCGCGATAAATTCTTAGAAGCTGTTTCAGGAAACGTTGAAGGTGAACTTAAGAAAATTGGTTTGCGTTTGATCAACGTCAACGTTACCGATATTAATGATGAATCAGGTTATATCGAAGCTTTAGGTAAAGAAGCTGCTGCAAAAGCGATTAATGATGCGAAGAAGTCCGTCGCTGAAAAAAATCGTGATGGATCCATTGGTGAAGCCAATGCATTCCGTGATCAACGTGTACAAGTGGCTGAAGCCAATGCCAAAGCTCTTGAAGGTGAAAATACACAATTAGGATTTATCTCGCAGAGTAACGCGTCTCGTCGTGAGATTGAAGCTGAATCGTTAAGAAAAGCGATGACAGCAGAAAAAATTGCTGCGGCAAAAGCATTAGAAGATGCGTATTTAGCGGAACAAAATGCTGAATTAGCACGTGCTGCCCGTGAAAAGGCAACATTGGAAGCCGATGTCATCATCAAAACAGAGATTGAAAAGCAGCGTCTTGTCATTGAAGCTGAAGCGATTGCTGAGCAAACCCGTCGTAAGGCAAAAGGGGAAGCGGATGCGATTTATGCCAAATTAGAAGCCCAAGCACGTGGTGCCTTTGAAATTCTTTCCAAACAAGCAGAAGGTTTTAAAGAAATTGTTAAAGCTTCTGGAGACAGTGCCGATCAAGCTGTTAAACTTCTTATTGCAGATAAACTTGAAAAACTTGTGGGTATTCAAGTTGAAGCGATTAAGAACCTCAAGTTTGATAAGATTACGGTTTGGGATTCTGGAAACAAAGATGGCGCATCATCCACAGCAAACTTTGCCTCATCGCTTTTTAAATCCATCCCACCGATGAAAGAACTCTTTGATATGGCAGGAATGGAACTTCCTAAATATCTTGGTACCGATAAAGTTCAAGATGTCAAACCTACCGAAGAAGTGAAGAAATAGGTACTTTAAAAAGAGCAGACACGTGGTGTTTGCTCTTTTCTTTATGCCATTTTTAAGTAAAACACCAATAAAATGAGTATACTAAAAGTAGATAGAGTGAGAGGAGGTTTTCATAAATGAAAAAAATACTCGCATTAGTATTCATTATCGTCATGATCTTTTTTTCTTTTGAAAATCCTTCCAAAATAGTTGATTCTAAAATTCAAGTGATGAGATATGTGAATGGAGAAGAAGATGCGACACGCATCGCTTTGGTGTATCAATTAGATTTAGTAAGTGTATCCTCCTTTGGGTTTGCTGTTTATGAAGCGAACCAAAAACAAGCGGAAGAACTGAAGGCAGAAGGGTTTGAGATCAATGGGGAATACCAGATTGCTGGAGGAAAAGTAACACCCATCACCAATGATCCCTATCTTAACGATCAATATGCCTTAGATATGATGAACATTCCAGAAGCGTGGACAGTATCTGAAGGATCAAGTGATGTTTTAATCGCGATAATCGATACTGGGATCGATACGGATCATCAAGAATTTGTCGGGCGCATTTCCCCCTTATCTTATAACGCAAGAACCAAGGTTTCCTCATCAACGTCTCTCACTCATGTTGAAGATGATAATGGTCATGGAACTCACGTCGCTGGTGTTATTGGAGCTAATAAAAACAACAATGTAGGCATTGCAGGTATTGTCCAGCAAAGTCAGTTGCTTATCATAAAAGCAAATAACGCAGATGATCCATCCACAGAAGATGATGAATCAGAAAACTTTATGGATGCTTCGATTGCTGAAGGAATCCATTATGCACGGCTTCATGGAGCGGATATCATCAATCTAAGCTTGGGGACTTCATCCATCAATGCATTGACTAGGGATGCAGTTGAAGCTGCGATTTCTGCAGGCATTTTAATCGTCGGTGCCAGTGGAAATGATGGCAATTCCACGCGTTACTATCCCGCCTCATATCCTGGTGTCATCAGCGTGGGATCTGTCAACTCACTTGCCATTCGTTCAACATTTTCGAACTATAATGATGCCCTCGATGTGGTTGCTCCAGGGGAAGCTATTGTAACCACAGGATTAGATAACGGCTATTTTTCTGTTTCTGGAACATCACTTGCAGCACCTCAAGTTACGGCTGTCTTAGGTTTGCTTGTCGCAGCCTATCCTAGTTTTACGGCTACTCAAATTAGTGATTTGTTAATCAATTCTACTTCGGATTTAGGAAATGTAGGATATGATATTTATTATGGATATGGACTTGTCAATGCGGCTGAAGCATTATCGATCGACTATATCACAGTGTCATTTGAAACCGCTGGAGGTACCGTGATTGCGCCTTTATCTGTCGTATCTGGTTGGCCTTTTGAAGTCGAAGATCCTGTGAAAATTGGCCATCAGTTCCTCGGTTGGTATAAAGATATAGCTTTAACTATACCATTTAACATCGGTATCGATACTTCAACAACAAATCTCACGCTTTATGCGAAATATGAACCCCTGACGTACTTGGTGTCATTTATCAGCTCAGGATCTTATGTCGAACCCATCGAAGTTAGTTATAATAACACGATTAATCCTCCTGAATCTGTGCGAGAAGGTTATGAGTTTATTGGCTGGTTTTATGATGAAAACTATACAACGCCTTATTTAGGAGAACCCATCACGACAACTACGGTTTTATATGCACAATTTCAACCTTTCATTTATCAAGTCACCTATTATGTTGGCGATACCATTTATGATACCGAGTTCTATCCATATGGGTCGATGATTGAACCGGTGACTCCAGTGTCTGAATATCCTTTCATCGGTTGGTACTTAACGAATGCATTTATTACCCTCTATGAGAGTGAACCCATCATAAGTGACATAACTTTATATGCAAGGTTCAACGATGGTCAATATCAAGTGACTTTTTATGACAGTGATGGTCAATCCATCTTATCCTCTACACTCATTATGTATGGTGGACAAGCGGTTGCACCTGAGAACCCCACCAAAGAAAATTCACCTTCATTCACTTATACGTTCGTTGGTTGGAGTATTCCTTTTGATCTAGTCACAGAAGACTTATATATTTATCCCATCTTTGATAAAACATATTTACCAGAATCAGTGTATCTAAAGCCAGGTATCGATACAGTGAGCACCTTTGATCAATGGATCGATGGTGGATTACATCTGGTTGATCCCATCTTGTCACTTCAAACATCAATCACTGAAGTGAATGAAACTACCATAAGAATTACCTACCTTGTTTATGACGATGAGACGCTTCTTGATACTAGAATTCGAATGGTGAGTATCGTTGATCAAGTACCTATCGTGATTACGATTAACCCTGATGTGACAACGATTCAAGTGGGAGACATTTACCAGGATGCTGGTGCGATATCATCTAAGGGTGATATCATCACAACTGGAGAAGTCATCTCTTCAGTTCCTGGAGTTTATCCTCTGGTTTATACGGTGACTATTGGCGATGTGATCTATCAAAAGACTAAGTATGTCTATGTCTTAGAGGGTAATGATTATCATCCATCAATCATCGTGGGAATCATTTTAGAGAAACGGTGGTGGCTATGATGAAAAAATTAGGATTATTCATGATGTTGATCAGTGTGATCATCATGTCATCGTGTGTTGAACCTTCGCTTGACTATCTTGAATTTACCCTTAATTCAGGGATTGATACCACTGAACTTAATGAGCCTTATCAAGATCCAGGTGCAACTGCAAAATATGGATTTAAAGTGCTAACCGTTGAGGTCATCAGCAATAATGTGGATGTAACCACCATTGGCGTTTATGAAATTGTTTATCAAGCGACGTACGCGTCATTGACACAAACATTAAAACGTGTAGTCACTGTGATTGATGAAACACCACCCACCTTACAGCTTAATCCGGGGATTGATACAATTACCGTGGGCACCCAGTGGGTAGATGCAGGTGTCACTATGTCAGATAATTCTGGATTGGCGATTGACCTTGTAATTATCGGAGAAGTAGGATCAATACCAGGTATTTATATCATCCGTTATGTTGCCACTGATGTCTATCTTAATCAATCACAGATTGAACGTGTGGTTTACGTCATAGAATAAAAAAATCCTCAGTTGAGGATTTTTTGTTTATTTCACCGGGAAATAGACGTTGATAGTTTGATCATCATCTTCATACAAGAAGAAGATGTTTGTCATCGTGATCCCTTTACCATGGGATTTGACAAACGCATCAAGCTCATTTTTGTTCGTCTTAATAATTTCTTCAAAATTTTCTTTAGGGACTTCAGCTTTGACGTATTCACCGGCTTTAATCACGAGTTT
Source organism: uncultured Acholeplasma sp. (assembly GCA_937868795.1). Taxonomy (GTDB): domain Bacteria; phylum Bacillota_I; class Bacilli_A; order Acholeplasmatales; family Acholeplasmataceae; genus Peloplasma. Next base: position 68,644 of record CALMNM010000153.1, on the reverse strand, counting down.
CTGAAAACCGCTAGGAAGTGTATGATTGGGTTCCATCAGAATATAAGCCACGACTAGGGTTTCAGTAGTTTTATCTTTGCTGACCGACATTAATACATAATAATACTTCACTGAGGCGACTTGATTGTGGTCACAATAAGTCTTTTTTAAATCATCCAATGTAGGCCCTTTTTGGCTTCCATAAGCCATTGCTGTTGTCATTTCAGGTAAAGAAACAAATTGAAAATTCATAGTTTTCTCCTTATTCATAATGTGCGTTTATTTCTTTTATAGTACCATGTGTCCTAATAAAAATATACATTTATATGAAAAAAAACTTTAAAAAGAATGCTAATATCTACCTTTTCAACTTATATGTATTATAATGAAAGTGTAGATATAAGGAGGGATTCAAACTATGTGTTTTTTTTGGCGTAAAAAGAAAAAAGCGTTAAAGGAAGAAAAAGTTGTTGAAGAACAGAAGGTAGAACCTGTTCAAGAAGCCCCTGTAAATCCACCTCAAGAAGTTGCACCAAAAGTTGAACCCAAAGTAGAACCGGTGGTTACCAAGGAAGTTCAAAGTGAGCCTGTGAAAGTGGTCAAGGAAGCCCCAGTGGTTGCTGCTGAAACTCCTGAAGAAGACTCAAAAGAAGAGGTTGCTGAGGATTCCAAGAAAGCCGCACCAAAGATCGCTAAGTATCATGTCTCCCAAAACAAAGATGAAAACAGCGATAATTTTAAAAAGTGGCGTGTACGTAAAGAAGGATCAACCAAGACCATTAAGTTCTTTGACACGCAGAAAGAAGCGATTGAATTTGCTGAACAACTCGCTGAATCTGCTGGCTCATCTGTCGTGATTCACAAAGTGGATGGATCGATTCGCAAACAAGATTATACAAAGAAATAGCCTCATTTAATCATTGCAGGAGATGTTGATAACATGTTGTTATGAACATCTTTTTTGTAGCATAAGGTATGTTTTTCGCAACTTACCCGATTTTGCCTCCTCGTTGATTGCTTCTTTATGTTAAGATAAGTAATGAAAGTATGGTGTGTCTATGAAATTGGTGATGATTAAAAACGAACAAATAGAAGAGATCAAGGTCACTGTTGAAGCCAGAGAAAATGATCCAGAGCTTCCAAAAGTTCTCCATGCACTCGAACAACAAAGTGTAGACTTTATGGGTAAAAAAGATGGAAAGAACTTTCTTTTTGCACCACAGGATGTCTACTACATCGAAAGTACTGAAGATCAATGTTTGCTTTATACGAAAAATGATGTGTTTGACTGTAAATATCGACTTTATGAAATCGAAGAGATGCACAAAGCGTTCTTAAGGGTTAATAAGCAAGTCGTGGTTAATGTTGATAAAATCAAATCATTTCGATCCACATTTAATGGGAAATTAGAAGCGACATTATCAAATCTTGATCGAATTGAAATTTCAAGATCATACGTACAAGCCCTGAAGTCACGTTTAGGAGGTCAATCATGAAACGCTATCTTAAACTCTTTGCTTATGTGTATACGCTAACCAATATCTTTGCTTTTATGATTGCTTTATGGGTGATCAGACGTTTTGATGTAAACCTACCTATTCGGGAGATTTTCTTTGGAGTGATTACTAATTCTTTACTAATCGCTTTATCAATTATCATATTCAAAAAGACCTGGGGTAATGGAATCCTCAATGTCATTTTGGGTTATTTAATTCTTCTACCTGTTCCTTTTTCAATCAATCGCATGTATGATGGATATGTTTTAAGAAGACCTGCTTTGATCTATACTATGGGTTTAATCTATGCAGTTTTATATACTTTGGTCCTCATCTATGCACACCACCGGAATAAAAAGGATGAGAAAAACTTAAATCATCTTATCAAAGAAAAAGATGATTCGACAAAACAGGCAAAATAGCCTGTTTTTTTTAACCTTATCAATCCTTTGATTTTATGTTACAATAATCATGATATTAGAAGGAAAGCGCAGGATTCGTCATGCTCGATACGTTTTTATTTGCTGCCAATGCTATTTTACCCATTGTCGTAATTATTACCTTAGGTTATGTATTAAGACGCATTGGATTTATGGATTTGCATTTCGTCAATCTGCTCAATAAATATGTCTTTAGAGTAGGGTTACCTGTCTTACTCTTTTTGAATATCTACAGTATCGAACAATTCAGTGATATCAAATTTGGTGTCATCCTTTTTGCAATATCCATGATGCTCATTTTATATGCAGTAGGATATCTACTGATTCCGATTTTGGTCAAAGATCCCAATCAAAAAGGCGTCATCCTGCAGGTGATAGTCCGATCCAATTTTGCTCTTATTGGTATTCCCTTAGCACAAACATTAGGTGGCGTTGAAGCGATGGCAATCGTCGCCCTGATTTCAGCGTTTACGATCCCACTTGCCAATGTGCTTTCCGTGGTGTCATTAACCATGTATCAAACGAACGAACTAGGTGAAAGAATCAGTTTTAAGAAAGTCCTACAAAGTATCGTAACCAATCCTCTCATTATCGGTGTTTTATCTGGTTTAGTTGTCCTGTTCTTGAGAGGACTTATCACATCTCCGGAGGGATCCATTTTCTTTTCAATGAGACGAGACACCCCATTCGTTTATGATGCACTAAGAATGATTAGCCAAACAGCATCCCCCATGGCATTGATTGCTTTAGGTGGTCAATTTGAATTATCGGTAATAAAACCTCTTATGAAGAAGATCGCCTTAGGTGTCTCTTGGCGTATTTTATTTGTACCTGCCATTTCCTTATCGGTTGCCTATCTTTTGGAATCTAGAATTCCAGGAATGGACCAAGCTTATGTCGCACTCATCGCTTTGTTTGCGACACCTGCTGCTGTATCTTCAGCTATCATGGTGCATGAAATGGGAGGCGATGAACAACTCGCGGGACAAATTGTGGTATGGTCTTCAGTGTTTTCTATCGTGACGATGTTTGCGATTATCGTCATCTTTAGAATGTTAGGAGCGATTTGATGTATCAGCATTTTGCCATATACTATGATCAAATATTCCCTGTCAACCAAGTTTCTTTTGAGCAATTAAAGCGTTGGATGATCAAAGGAAAAAGAGCGATCGATTTAGGGTGTGCTACGGGTCATCTTGTTCATTTCATGCATGAGCAAGAAATGCGAGTGACAGGCATCGATCTTGATAGCAAAATGATCGAAGTTGCTCAATCAAATTATCCATCGTTGACCTATATAGAAATGGATATGGTGGATTATCTAGCCGGTCAAAAAGATATTCATTTAATCACATGTTTGGGCAATACAATACCCCATCTCAATAAAGACCAGATTCATCGCTTCTTCGAAGAAGTATCGAAAGCACTCGCAAGCGATGGTCTGTTGATCATTCAATTGCTTAATTACGATAAAATTCTGCGTGATTTACCCGACAATCTACCCGTGATTGAACGAGGTGAAATCATCTTTCATCGACATTACCAGTATTTTCAAGAGTATCTAATTTTCAAAACAAAACTAAATATCGGCCAACATGAAACTGAAGGATCGACTATTCTTTATCCCTATAGAAAAGACGAATTGGTGAAGATCATTCAAGGTCATGGATTAAAGGCTGCATGCTATCAAAACTTAAGTCTGGAACCATGGTCTCTTGAAAGCTCACATCAAACATGGCTTATCACGCATTAACTTAGAGGGGTTGACCCCTTTTTTTGTGCAAATAGTTCGCTATTTATTTAGTTTTATGATAATTTATCACTGGATGAAAGGATGGATGAACATGCCCTCATTAAAGAAAGAAATTGGTTTATTTGGCGGAATCTCAATATTAGCTGGAATCATGATTGGTTCTGGTATTTTTGTCTTTGCAAGTCTTGTCATGGTGGAAGTCGGCTATGCGCTTGGTTTATCCCTACTCGCGTGGGTCATTGGCGGTATTATCACCTTATTTTCTGGTTTGACATATGCTGAACTTGGCACCATGTTTCCTGAAACTGGGGGATATTATGTCTATCTTCGTCAGGCTTATGGTAAGAAAGTTGCGTTTTTGAGCGGTTTAATGAACTTTGTCTTAATCAGTTCAGGAAGTATTGCATTACTGTCTTTAGTTTTTGCAGAAATTCTCTCGTATATGTTTCCGATGAGTCAACTCGTGGTCAGATTGATTGCAATCTCTTTGATTGTTTTGTTATCGCTCATCAACTATCTAGGGGTTAAAGTAGGTTCAACAATTCAAAAAGTATTCTTAGTCATTAAAATTTTACCCATTATTGCCATCATTTTTATTGGTTTATTTATGGGAACAGAATCCGTTTCCTTAAGTTTTGTTCCTCAAGGCTCACCATCATTCTTTGCTGTTTTACCTATGGTTGGATTTGGTGTAGTCGCAACACTTTGGGCGTATGAAGGTTGGACCAATTTAAACACGGTCGCAGGTGAAATGAAAAATGTAAAACGTGATCTTCCTAAAGCATTAACATTCTCGATTGTGGGTGTCACATTGCTCTATGTCTTATTCATTGTTGCATTATATCGTATCATACCTTTTAGTACACTCGCTTCACTAGGTAGTGATGCTAATCTACCCATTTTGGCGATGATGACAACGTTTGGTGATATTGGGATGACATTGATCTTTGTTGCTGTGATGATCTCCATCTTTGGTGCTTTGAATGGATCAGTGATGGTCTTCCCTAGAGTCTACTATGCGATGGCAGAAGATAAAACATTCTTTTCAAAATTTAAAACATTGGATAAGAAATATCAAACACCAAGTTTTGCTATCATCGGTTCTGGCCTCATGGCCATCCTCTTACTGATTTTTAACGTCAGAGATCTCTTAACCTTTGTCGTCTTTGGTGGACTGATCTTCAATACCTTAATCTTTATTGCGGTGTTCCTCTTTAGAAAGCGTCTACCCGAACATGAAAGACCTTATAAGATCCCATTTTATCCAGTCATCCCCATCATTGCCATTATCGGTATGGTTGGATTGATGATAACCACACTTATTTCAAGTCTTGTGCCATCACTTATTGGTCTTGGCGTCCTCATCATCGGTTATTTTCTTTACGATCTAGTATTTAAGCCAAAAAAATAGCACCTTTCGGTGCTTTTTTTATGCATTTTCAATCACTAACTTATCGTCTTTAACAACCATTTTATACGTTTGATTGGGGACGATCAGTCCTTCAATCATCTTCATCGCAACCAATGTTTCAACGTGTCTTTGAATGAAACGTTTTAAAGGCCGCGCGCCATATTCATCGTTAAAACCATGTTTAATGATGTGTTTTTGAACATCTTCACCAAACGAGATATGTAGATTCTTTTCAGAAAGACGCTTTTCAAGATCGTGTAGCATCTTATTGGCAATTTCAACTTGAACTTTGAGAGATAAGGCATTGAAAATGACGATTTCATCAATACGATTGATAAATTCGGGTTTAAATTTCGTTTTCACCAAGTTCATGACTTGTTTTTGTGCTTCAGGATCATAACTTAGCAGAAATTCACTACCAATATTGGATGTCAAGATAATGATCGTATTTTTAAAATCAACCGTTCTGCCTTGGTTATCCGTGAGTCGACCATCTTCTAAAATCTGTAGCAAAATATTAAAGACTTCAGGATGAGCTTTTTCTACTTCATCGAAAAGAATAATCGAGTAAGGTTTACGTCTAACAGCTTCAGTAAGTTGACCACCTTCATCATAACCCACATATCCAGGAGGAGAACCAATTAATCGAGATACACTAAAGGACTCCATATATTCGCTCATATCAATGCGAACCATTTGATGTTCACTATCAAATAACGCTTCCGCAAGCGATCGAGCAACCTCGGTTTTACCGACTCCAGTAGGACCTAAGAAGAGAAATGAGCCAATCGGACGATTTTCATCTTTGATTCCTGCACGTTGTCTGATGATCGCATCCGTGATGAGTCTGAGTGCGTGATCTTGACCGATAACCCGCTTTTTCAACGTTTCTTCAAGATGTAACAATTTTTCTTTATCGCCACTCATGAGTTTTGAGATGGGAATTTGGGTCCATTTGGATACGATTTCTGCGATTGATTCTTCGGTAACTACTTCAGTAATGAGTCGACCATCTTGTTGGTTTTCCAAAGTGAGATCATTGATTTCTTTTTCTAAAGCAGGAATCTTTGAATATTGGAGCTCAGCAGCTTTTTGATAATTACTATCATTAAATGCATTTTGTAAATCATTTCTTAACACTTCGAGTTGACTCTTTTTCTTTTTAATCGCATTAATCTGTTCTTTTTCTTCATCCCACTGACTGCGCAAATGTTTTTCTTGTTGTTTTAAATCAGCAATTTCAACTTTTAGTTTTGCTAATCGATCTTTAGAAATCGGGTCCGTTTCTTTATCTAAAGCAGTCTTTTCAATTTCAAGTTGCATTAAACGACGTAAGACATTATCGAGTTCAACGGGCATTGAATCAATTTCCATACGAATAGAAGCACATGCTTCGTCTATCAAGTCAATTGCCTTATCTGGTAAGAATCGATCAGAGATATAGCGGTTTGATAGGGTCGCAGCAGCGATAATCGCAGGATCAGAGATATGGACACCATGATGTGCTTCAAAACGGGATTTTAGTCCACGTAAAATACTTACCGTATCTGTGACAGTGGGTTCGTCGATCATCACTTTTTGAAAACGACGTTCTAATGCGGAGTCTTTTTCAATATATTTTCGATATTCATTTAAAGTGGTGGCACCAACGCAGTGTAATTCACCACGTGCGAGCATGGGTTTTAGCATATTCGAAGCATCCATTGCACCATCAGCTCGACCTGCACCAACAATCGTATGAAGTTCATCGATGAATAAGATGATTTCTCCATTGGATTCTTTAATTTTATTTAAGACTGCTTTAAGTCGTTCTTCAAACTCACCTCGAAATTTAGCACCAGCAACAAGTGCGGCGAGATCGAGTTCATAAATAATTTTGTTTTGGAGTCCTAAAGGCACATCTTTATCAACGATTCGACGTGCTAATCCTTCGACGATAGCGGTTTTACCTACACCGGGTTCACCAATCAATACGGGGTTGTTTTTGGTTTTCCTAGAAAGTATTTTGATGACACGTCGGATTTCATCTTCACGTCCAATGACGGGATCAATTTTTCCTTGTTTGACAGCATCAACGATGTTTCGACCAAATTTATCGAGGACTTTTGGGTCTTTGCTGTAATCATCCATTTGGGTAAAGTTCATAATAATCCTCCTTTGGCAGTCTATATATCTGATTGCCAACCTTATTATAAAATAGAATATTAGCACTGTCAACTGATAAGTGCTAAAATCACATAATCCCCCATCTTTGTGTTATAATGAACTTACGCTGGAGGAAATTTATGATAAGAGTTTTATTTGTCTGCTTAGGAAATATATGTCGATCCCCTATGGCAGAAGGATTGTTTATAAAGATGATCAAGGATCAAGGTTTGGAAGATCGTATTCATGTCGAATCAAGAGCAACATCCACCTATGAAATCGGTCAGCCTCCCCACCCACGTACACAAGAGATACTAGTGAGAGAACACGCAACTCTTGTTGGTAAACGTGCGAAGCAAATCACTAAGAGCGATTTTGATGAATTTGATGTCATTATTGGTATGGATCATGAGAATGTATTTGATCTAAAGCAGATGTCTACTAGACACTATGATAAAATTTATCTCTTTAGAGATATCAATCCAAACACAAAAGGTCAAGACGTTCCGGATCCCTACTATAGCGGACGCTACGAGGAAACCTTCAAACTCATCTCTGAATCACTTCCCCTATGGTTGGAGCGACTCAAAAAATCCTAGGGAAATCTATTGACTTTTCGACTTTAATAACGATATAATGATATAGCATGTAACGGCCTCATAGCCAAGTGGTAAGGCAAGGCACTGCAACTGCCTGATCATCGGTTCAAATCCGTTTGAGGCCTCCATGTCATTAGAAAATGATGCTTCTAATCGAAGAAGTATCTTTTTTTATTTAGGTTTCGATGATGATGCGGTCTCGTATTTTAAGCATAAAAAGAGTATAATAGAGAAAGATAACGACTCCAGGAGGTTATATGGAAAAATCAGAGTATAAAATCGCACTTCTTATTGATTCTGAGAATGTGTCCCATAAATATATCAAACTCGTCATGAATGAAATTGCTAAATACGGTAAGATTGTCATCGCACGTTTTTATGGCGATATTAATAATTTACCCAAAGAATGGCATCGCACTGCTCAGGATCATGCGATAAAGCCTGTGCATCAATACAATGTAGCCATCGGTAAGAATGCCGCAGATATGGCAATGGCATTAGATGCACAAGAAATGATGTATCAAGAGAAAGTCAATGCTTTCTTCTTGGTCACATCCGATAGTGATTTTACCCCTCTCGCGATGAAATTAAGAGAGGGTGGCATGCACGTTATCGGTGTGGGTAGTAATAAAACGACAACCCAAGCGTTTCGCTCAGCATGCAATGAGTTTAAATATTTCGAATACTTAACTGATGAGGATGATGAGGAAGAAGAACAAACACTCAAAAAACCTCAAGTTAAAGATGACTATAGCGAAATCGTCTTACTGATCAAAAACATTATTATTGAAAACGGTGTCGATAACAAGATTCAACTTTCACGATTAGGAGACATCTTGGTCAATCGGTTTTCAGATTTTGATGCACGTCGCTATGGGCATAAAACACTTTCTAGTTTAGTGTCAACCATCAATGGTGTTTTTATCACTCAAGAAAAAACAACCACCTTTGTCACCTTAGAATCAAAGCTTCAAAAACATGACATCATGCAAGAAATCATTGAAATTATTGCTCAAAACAAGAGTAAAGAAATGATGCTTACCAAAATCAAACAAGAACTAGAAAAACGTCATCCAGATTTCAGTTATCAAGAATATGGGTTTACTCGTTTTTCAAAATTGGTTTCTAGCATTCCAGAAATCACTGTAAGTAAAAACGCAGCAAAATTAAAATGAAATCGTACAATATCAAGATTGACATGCCCACCCAAGCCTTAGCAAGACAAAGGCTTGATGTGATTCTTAAATATGAGAAAGAACCCATCATCAAAATTGTTCATGGCTACGGTTCCACGGGTGTGGGTGGAGTCATTAGAGATATGGTTCGCCAAGTATTGGAAGATAAGATGTCAAAACAAGAAATTAAAGCCTTTATTCCAGGTGAAGCGTTTGGTTCATTGTTTGGTTATGATCAATTGATTAAAACCTACCAACATTTACTTAAAAAAGATCCTGAATACAAAAGAAACAATCCTGGTATTTCATATATCATTTTATAAGGAGGTTTTAGAATGAAACTCTCTGATTATGTTAAACCAAAATCAATGATTTATACAGGTGAACACCATCAAGTTCCAACCACCATTATTCATTATGCATATAACGATAAAGTTCTTGAAATCTCAAATTCATTTGAAGGAGATTCTTCTTTAAAACACTATATCCAAGTGATTGGACTCTCCGATATTGGGATCATTGAAAGCATCAAAAAGTTTTATCCCATTGATCCTCTTATCTTAGAAGATGTCTTCAATGTCAACCAACGGACAAAAATTGATATTCGTGATGCTTATGTCTTTTGTGTGTTTAACTTAGAATTTTTAGATCAAGGTGAAGTTATCGATCAATACATGAGCCTTCTGATGTATGAGAATACGATTATTACCTTCCATGAAACCAAACCTGTCTACTTGAATCCACTAGAACAGCTTTTTAAAGAACATAAAGATTTAAGAGAACGCTCCGCAGATTATTTGCTCTATCAAATCCTCGATATCATTACCGATAATCATCTTGATATCTATGATATTTTGGATGAACAAATCAATCGATTTGAGGACCATATCATCGATCAAAAAAACATTAAGCAAGATGAATTCTATTTGATTCGAAAAACGATGCTTAAATTGAAAAGCCACGTGACTCCAACCTATGAATCGCTAGATAAAGCCATGAATCGTCGCAACGATCTTTTTAAAAATGATAATAAAGCATTTTTTGATGATCTGATGGACCATTTACAGCGACTCGATAACAGAATCAATCAATCGAGAGAACAGGTGCGAAACTTACTCGATTTGGATACGAACAACCAGTCGACAAAGCTGAATAAAATTATGGCAACACTCACGTTGTTTTCAGCCATATTCATTCCCTTATCGTTTCTCACCGGATTCTTTGGCATGAATTTTGTTCATTTTGGTATTTTGGAATATCGATATGCAGTTTTAGGTTTTACACTTATCTGTCTTTCTATTATCATTTTCATGATCTTTTTCTTTAAACATAAGAAGTGGTTTTAATTCAATCATGAAGCCAAACAACACCTTTTTTGAGGTGTTTTTTTTCGCTTTGTTTAGAATAAAAACATATTTAACTTTCATGGGTATTTAGAAAACGTTATCATGATTTTCAGTCATGCAAAATGCTTGACAAAAAGCACAAAAGGATAGATGAATGCTATAATATAGGTGAATTAATCGATGCTTTATTATAGGAGAACATATGAATACGAACACTCATATCACCAGTGAAAAGCTTGCTCTTTTTTACACGCAGCTTGAAAAAAATAAGAAACTTCCTGGACCTCTCATGCCAACATTACACGATGCACAACACCTTTTTGGGCATATCCCTTTAAACATCCAAAAAATTATCGCCAAAGAACTCAATGAAAGTATTGCTAAGGTCAATGGAGTTGTCACTTTTTATGGCAATTTCTCTGTTACACCTAAAGGCAAGCGAGTGATTGGTGTTTGTTTAGGGACGGCATGCTATGTTAGAGGATCACAAAATATCATGGAAACACTCCAGGATGAACTCAAGATTAAAGCAGGGGAAACCACTAAAGATGGTGAAGTCACCCTATGTGCAACCCGTTGTATCGGTGCATGTGGATTAGCACCTGTCTTTTCCATTGATGATCACATCTATGGCAATAGTAATGTTCAAAAAGCAAAACAAATTCTTAAAGAATTAAAAGAGGCCATCCATGAAACTAAGTGAACTCATCCAAAAATATCAATGTAAAGTCTATAATCAAGAAGACTTTCGTGATAAAGAGATTCATTACGGCTTTTGTTCCGATCTTATGAGTGATGCCCTGGTCATTATGAATTCAGTTGAAGATGATCGAATTCTTCAAGAAACCATACTAATTACGGGTCTTACGACCAATCAATCGATTCGTACAGCAGAGATGCTTGATGTCGATGTTGTTCTGCTTGTTCGAGGTAAAATCCCCTCACTTAAGGTCATTGAACTCGCGAAATCTTTAGGTGTTATGCTACTTTCAACGGATTATACGATGTTTAATGTCAGTGGCTTGATGTACCAAGATGGGATTAAGGGCATCGTTTATCACCAACAATGGTAAAAGAATATCAAATTATTGCTCGTAACTTTGATTTGGCAGGACGAGCATCTTCCGATATCAAACATCAACTCAAAGACATGATGATTCAAAGCCGCTTAATGAAACGGATTTGTGCAGCTTCATATGAAGCTGAAATCAATGTGGTGATTCATTCAGTAGGCGGCTATGCAACCTTTCAGTTTGACGATACAGCTTTTTACCTAGATTTCTACGATGATGGACCTGGCATCTCTGATCTTGAACTGGCTATGAAAGAAGGTTATTCCACAGCGAACGAAATCGATCATATGAATGGATTTGGTGCAGGCATGGGATTACCCAACATGAAACGACTTGCTGATGTACTCAAAGTCCATACCGATCGTTTTGGTACTCATGTGCATATGGCATTTTTTCGAGGTGATACGCATGATGATCTCTGATGTACTCACCAAGCAATATCATTTAATGACTGATGAAAAGACGCTTCAGCAATCGTTTCAAGGGTGTTACACGACTGATCTTTTATCACAAGCGATTAAAAGCGCTGAACCATCCAATGCATTGATCACAATCATCTCTCATGAAAATACGATAGCTCTAGCCATGATGATCGATTTACCTTTAGTCATCATCACCGAAGATAAAGTCGTTTCACCCGTTATGATTCAAAAAGCAAATGAAGAAAACATCTGTCTATTAAGAACCTCATTAAAGACCCATGAAGTAGTGATTGATCTTTATCAACGAGGCTTGTTATGAAATACTATTATGATTTACATATACATTCGGTTTTATCCCCTGATGGCGACGACTTGATGACACCCAATAACATTTTAAATATGACACAGATAAAAAAATTGGATATCATCGCTGTAACGGACCATAATTCACTAAAACAACTCCCTATCATTGATGAGATTGCAAAATCCTATGACTTTCTGTTTGTTCCCGGAGTTGAAATTCACGTCAAAGAAGATTTTCATGTCCTCTGTTATTTTAAGAAGATGGAAGATGCTATGACCTTTGATCAAATACTTGAAAACATACAAAAAAAGCATCCTCACTTGATCATTACCGATCAGGATCAGTGGATTACAGATATTGACGATGAGCCTTTGCATCATTATCCTTTTGATCTAACCAAACCACTCGATCTTACGCTTGATGAACTTATGACTTTACTAAAGCCTTATGATCATATTATGGTTTATGCCCATGTTGATCGCCAAAGATATAGTGGAGCATCCTTCATGAATAAAAAGCCACTTGATGCAATTGAACTCAGTCCACGTGCGAAACCAGACTGGATGATCACCCATCATACTGAAAATTATTTTATCTTTTACAATTCGGATGCACATCAGCTCACCGATATTGCTGAACGGGGAACACTCAACGTCATTGAACTTGATGAACTGACCATCGATGCTCTATTCAAGCGGGTTAGACATGGATAATTTAGCACTTTACATCCTCGATTTAGTTCAAAACTCGATTGAAGCTAAAGCGGAACATATTCGAGTAGATATGGTGGAAACCCATCAATTATGCCTTACGATCAAGGATGATGGATGTGGTATGAGTGAAGAAAATGTCGCCAAAGCGATGTCACCATTTTATACTACAAGAAAGACTCGAAAAGTAGGTATGGGTCTATCACTGATCAAAATGCTTGCTGAACAAACTGAAGGAAATTTCTCTTTAACATCAACCCTAAATCAAGGAACTGAACTCAAGGTTTGCTTCAATCATCATCATATGGATATGCCACAGATGGGTAACCTCGGTGAAATGATCATGATGATTGCGATCCATCCACAAGTGAAGCATTTTGATTTTCATTACACAAATGCACCTAAAGCGTATCAATTTGATTTGGATGCCATCAGAACAATGTTTCAAGACACACTGATGGATCACGAAGTGATGCAAGGTTTAATTCAATATATTAATCAAGAAATTGACATAGTGCGAGGTAGATTATGAAATCATTAGCCGATTTACAAAAACTTAGAGATGAAGCTCTAAAGAAAATGAATGTCCGTTATCAATCCGGAGGGTTCCGTATTCAAGTCGGAATGGGAACATGTGGGATTGCATCCGGAGCGAAAGATGTTTTGCAAAACTTTTTAAAAGCTATCCAAGAATACAACCTATCACACGTGATGGTGACTCAAGTGGGTTGTATGGGAGAGTGTGCGTATGAACCTATGGCTGAAATCATTGATGAAGAAGGGCAATCTTTTGTTTATTGTCAAATCAATGAAGCTATGATCAAAGAGATTATCGAAACGCACCTCATTAATCATCAACCCATCACCAGATATTTACTCACATCACGGAAAGGATAGGTCAAACGCATGCTAGAAAGAAGTCAAGTACTAATCTGTGGTGGCACAGGATGTATGAGTTCTCATTCCAAAGAGATCAAACATCGTTTTGAAGAAGTATTGCATACACTCGAAATGACCGAAGAGGTTGGACTCGTTTTAACGGGTTGTTTCGGTTTATGTGAAAAAGGTCCAGTGGTTGTGATCTATCCTGAAGAAACCTTTTATACCCACGTGACTGTGGATGACGTCAAAGAAATCTGTGAAGAACATTTGCTTAAAGGTCGTCCTGTTGAACGTCTTTTAGTGAAGGATCCCATCGATAAGAAGAAAATCAAGAACATGGGACAATTAAAATTCTATGCAAAACAACGTCGTATTGCTTTAAGAAATTGTGGTAACATCAATCCCATGGTGATCGATGAGTATATTGCAAAAGATGGATATATGGCACTGGGTAAAGCGTTGACGACCATGACACCGCAAGAAGTCATCGATGAAATGATTAAGTCTGGCTTGCGTGGCCGTGGTGGAGGAGGATTCTCCACAGGGAAGAAGTGGCAGTTTGCGAGAAACTCAGTCTCTGATCAAAAATACGTGATTTGTAATGCGGATGAAGGCGATCCAGGTGCATTTATGGACCGAGCGGTTCTTGAAGGTGATCCTCACTCCGTCTTAGAAGCGATGGCAATCTGTGGATATGCGATCGGTGCGAATCAAGGATACATCTATGTGCGTGCTGAATATCCTGTAGCCGTTGAAAGACTCAATATTGCTATTAAGCAAGCAAGAGAATATCAACTTTTAGGAGAGAATCTCTTTGGGACTGATTTTAGTTTTGATATTGATATTCGTCTTGGAGCAGGAGCCTTTGTCTGTGGTGAAGAAACCGCACTTATTGCATCCATCGAAGGTTACCGAGGAATGCCAAGACTAAAACCTCCATTTCCAGCGGTTAAAGGCCTTTGGGGAAAACCAACAAACGTCAATAACGTCGAAACATTCGCCAATGTTCCCGTCATCTTTTTGAAGGGTGCTGATTGGTTTAAATCGATTGGTACAGAAAAATCCAGTGGAACGAAAGTCTTTGCTTTAGGCGGTAAAATCGTGAACACTGGCTTGGTGGAAGTTCCGATGGGAACCACCTTAAGAGAGATTGTGTTTGATATCGGTGGAGGAATCCCTAATAAGCGTAAGTTTAAAGCCATTCAAACTGGTGGACCTTCAGGGGGATGTATTACTGAAAAGGATTTGGATACACCCATCGATTTTGAAAATCTAACCGCGTTAGGATCCATGATGGGATCCGGCGGGATGATCATCATGGATGAAGACAACTGTATGGTGGATGTCGCGAGATTCTATCTTGATTTCACCGTGGATGAATCCTGTGGTAAATGTACGCCATGTCGCGAAGGAACACGTCAAATGAAGGCGATTCTCGATCGCATCTGTGAAGGTTTGGGAACGATGAAAGATATTGATGAGCTCGAAAGACTCGCCAATATGATTAAAGAAACCTCACTTTGTGGTCTTGGCCAAACAGCACCTAATCCTGTCTTATCGACCCTAAAACATTTTAGACATGAGTATATCGCGCATGTCATCGATAAAGCATGTCCAGCTGGTGTGTGTCGTGAACTTACCAACTTCGTGATTGATGATGCGTGTGTTGGATGTACGAAATGTGCGAAAAACTGTCCTACCAATGCGATCACAGGTTGGCCAAGACAGAAACATATCATTGATCTTGATTTATGTATCCGTTGTGGTGCATGTAAAAAAGCATGTCCCGTTGGAGCGATTTCAAGCGTTGCCATTCATCAGGAGAACAGACCATGAATAAAGTGATCCATTTGACCATCAATGGTCAACCCGTAGAAACTACATCAGATAAAACGATTTTACAAGCAGCAGAGGATCAAGGGATTTATATTCCTCGTCTTTGTTATTATGAAAAGATCCATGAAGAAGGGAATTGCCGTGTTTGTTCTGTCAAAGTCAACGGCCAAAAGAATCTCAAACCTGCATGTCGTACGTTCGTTGATGAAGGCATGAATGTGGTCACCGATGACCTTGATGTTTATAATGCAGTGACGATGAACTTAGAGTTACTTGCTCATAAGCATCATTTTGAATGCTTTAATTGTTCTAGAGAAGATAATTGTGAGTTCTTAGACCTTTTACAACGTTATTCAGTTGAAAACGAACTTACCCATCTATATGGTTATCATGATGCACCGATCTATTATTCGGACTCAAGTGGTGTCATGACTATTGATAGCAGTAAGTGTATTTTATGTGGTCGCTGTGTGTCTGCCTGTCAGGCATTCACAGGATTGGGTATCCTAAACTTTAATGAACGTGGCTCTGAAACATATGTTGGTCCCGCTCTTTTCCACAATCTTGAGGATGCAGGATGTATTTACTGTGGGAAATGTATTCAAGCATGCCCCACAGGTGCCCTTTCCGAAAAAGATGATATTCGTTTAGTAGAAACTGCACTTCGTGATCCAAGAAAAACAGTGGTCATCCAGGTAGCTCCATCCATCCGTGCGACATTAGGTGAAGAATTTGGGTATCCCATTGGCACCAATGTGGAAGGACAGATGTTTGCCGCATTGAAAAAATTAGGTGTCGATGAAATCATGGACACCAATTTCACAGCAGATCTAACGATTCTTGAAGAGGGAACAGAATTCATCAATCGCCTGAAAAATAATGGTCCTTTCCCCATGTTTACCTCTTGCTCACCAGGTTGGGTTAATTATATGGAACTTTATCATCCCGACTTAATTCCTAATCTATCTTCTTGCAAATCTCCCCAGCAAATGGCTGGCGCACTGATTAAGACTTATTATGCGAAGGAACTCAATTTAGATCCCAAAAATATCGTCTCTATTTCCGTCATGCCATGTATCGCTAAAAAAGCAGAAGCAAGACGTCATGATATGGGTCGTGAAGGGTACGCAGATGTCGATATCGTATTGACAACACGCGAACTTGCTCGACTTATTAAACGGAGAAAAATTGATTTTAAAAATCTTGAACCTATCAAACCTTTTGGTGTCCTATCGAGTTATACTGGAGCAGGAACCATCTTTGGTGCCACGGGTGGCGTCATGGAAGCTGCACTACGCACCGTGACAGAAATTCTTGAGAATCATCCCACACCGATAGATTTTAAAGAGTTGAGAGGAACCCAAGATATCAAAGAAGCAACCTATCATGTGGCAGGTATCGATGTCAATGTCGCAGTCGTCCATGGTGGATTTGCGATTGGGCAATTTTTAGAAGAAATGAAGAAGGGACATAAAAAATACCATTTCATTGAAATCATGGGGTGTACCGGTGGTTGTATCAATGGTGGTGGACAACCGATTGTTCCGGCACATATCGCTGAAAAAACCGATATTAGAGGACTCAGAGCGAAAGTATTATATGATCTCGATCAAGCAACAGAATTAAGAAAATCGCATGAGAATCCCTTTGTCATGGCGCTCTATGAAAAGTTTTTAGGACATCCCAATTCACATCTCGCCCATAAATTATTGCACACCCATTATGAAAGACGTGAGCCTTATCAGAATATCTAAATTAAAGTTATCTATGAGTGTTATCTTGTTCATGATCCTTTTACTAAGCCTTTTTGCCTGCATAGGACAAGAAGATTCTCTCAGTATCATGGTACCTCAAGGAAGTCCAACATTAAGCATATTAGGACTTGATGAACACGATTATGCTATCGATATTGTGAATGGCCCCGATCCTTTAGTCGCAGCTTTTGGCTCAGGTTCGCATGATGCCATCATTGCACCGACGAATCTAGGTGCCAAGTTTTATCAATCAAGTGATGAATATAAATTGTTTGCCGTGATTGGATTAGGAAATTATCATCTTGTATCCACATCTTTTGTGGATGATTCGATCCACCAGATCAATGGAAAAGATATTTTAGTCTTTGGACAAAATCAAACATCAGATATCATTGTAAAACATCTTTTAAATGAAATGTCAATCACAGCAACCCTCAACTATGTGGATTCAGTCGCTTCTGCCGTTGCTCAGTTTCTCATGGATCCAACCCAAATCGTATTGGTAGCTGAACCTTCACTTAGTCTGATCAAAGCCCAAATCCCTAATCTTTATTCTATTGATTTGAATGATACTTATGAAACACTTCATGAGGGATTAAGTTTTCCTCAAGCGTCACTCTTTGTTAATAAAAACATCTCCAATCACTTGAAAGAGCGTTTGAAAGAAGACATGGATGACAGCATCTTGTTTCTCCATGATCAGATGACATTAGCAGCACAAAAAGGTGTTGCCTTAGGCATTCTTGACGATCAAGACATCTTAGAAGACGCCATTTCTGGCAGTCATGTCACAATCATTTATTCCCAAGATGCGAAATCCATGATCGAACAATATTTTGAAATCATTCTAGCAATGAATCCAGCATTAATTGGTGGCACCATTCCCAATGACGATTTTTATATGGAGTAGACGATGAAAAAGTGGTGGACAGCATCATCCGTTATTTCCATCATCTTCATATGGTTTATCATCAGTCTAGTGATCAACCATCCACTGATCTTACCCTCACCTATCATGGTAGGGGAAGCATTTTTGGGTATGCTCATTGACACTCATACATGGGTCGTGTTAGGAAGCACCCTCATAAGATTACTACTCGCTATCGTGATTTCAGGATGTTTAGGTATCCTTCTGGGATCAATTTCAGGTTTATCCAAGCGATTTTCTTGGTGGGTTTCCCCCTATGTTTCCATTTTTCGGACAATACCAGTTATCAGTATCATCGTCATTCTATTGATATTGATCGGTTACCGTTTGACCCCATATTTGATTACGTTTTTGATGGTATTTCCCATCATATATCAAGCTACTTATGAAGGAATCACCCATATTGACCATGCTTATCTTGACATTTACCATTTAGAAGCTCAAGACTCTCGTCTCGCATTTAGACATCTTTACTATCCATTGATGCGTCCTTATATTATCCTAGGTTTTCTTCAATCGGTAGGACTAGGGTTAAAAGTCCTCGTCATGGCAGAGTATTTATCTCAAACACGAAATTCTGTGGGAAATGAACTCTATCTTGCCAAGACGTATCTTGATTATTCATCCGTCTTTGCATGGACGATCATGCTGATCATTATCGCCCTTATATTAGAGCATCTTTTACACCGTTATAAAGCATCTATTGATGATTAATTCAATCAAAAAGAGCTTAAAATCGAGCCATAAAATAGGTATTTGACACAAAAAAACACATTTCAAAGTTACTTCAACTATTTGTTGCTATATGTGTTGACATCATTTGATGAATCATATATAATACAAGTGTTTCACCCACCTTTAGTGAGGTGAGACCCGTGAATTGGTCCTAATGTCTACATCCCCCCCAGGCATTAGGACTCTTTTTTTATCATGATAATTATGGTACAATAAAAGAAAAAAACGAGGTTAAGACAATGGCAGTAATGGATGTAACCATGTATTCTGACGCTTTAGGATTTAATACCCATCTTCGCATCATTTTTCCCCAAGATATTAAAAAGGGTGAAAAGCTTCGCGTACTATATTTGCTTCATGGTTACATGGGCGATTATACAGATTGGTCGAGATTTACCTCCATCGAACGATACAATTGGGACAAACGTTTTGTCATCGTCATGCCAAGTATCAATAACAGTTATTATACGGATGCGAAATGTGGATTATTCTTTTTCCGTTTTGTGGCTAAAGAACTTCCCGCATTTATCCAATCCTTTCTCCCTGTTTCCAAAAAAAGAGAAGATACCTTTGTTGCCGGTTTATCCATGGGAGGATATGGTGCACTCAAGATCGCATTAACTTATCCAGACAAATATGCCAAAGCAGCCTCATTATCCGGAGCACTTGATATTGATGATATTCAGACCTATGCCAAGGGGACCCCACGCGAACCCTGGTTTAAGGCCATATTTGGTGAAGGTTCAGCCAGACATACAAAAAATGACTTAAACTATTTAGTAAAACTTGCTATTGACAAGAAGAAGACTCTCCCTGATTTATTTATCGGATGTGGAACTGAAGATTTCCTATATCAAATTAACCTTGATTTTAAAGCGTTTCTTGATCAACACAAGGTTGCCTATACCTATCATGAATCTAAAGGTGACCACAGTTGGGCATTTTGGGATGAATACATTCAAAAGGTTTTAGCTTGGATATAAAAAAAACCAGGTTTCCCTGGTATGATAGCTCATTTGAGCTATTTTTTTTGTGCCCAAGTGATGAAATTGGGGAAAACCTTTCGCCAAGCAAGTTCATTATGAACATCTTCTGTTTCGATATAATAAATATCTTGAATCCCTTTTGACTTTAACACATCCCTTAAGCGACGACTATTATCCAAATAAAGTTGACTAAAGGTGGGTTCATCAGGATTGGATGTCTCATGAGATCCCACAGAGATGAAAAAGCGCTGTGATGGGTCTGAAATATGATCTTCCATATAGTTTAAAAACGCGGGTTCATTGAACCATGATGCCAAGGAAAATATACCTGCAATGGAAAATACCTCAGGATACTTAGCTGCAATATATGCAGATATATAACCACCCATGGAACTGCCAGCAATCATGCGAGAAGAAGGATGCTTGATGGTGGAATATTGATGATCGATAAAGGGAACGACTTGTTCACTCACCCAGGTTGCATAAAGATCGCCCAAACCTCCCATATCAATCGCTGTGATTTTTTTGACTTCAGGGACACTTTTCCACGGTGAATACTCAAAAAATCTTAAGTCTGAGTTGTCAATGCCAACAACGATGAGATCAGTGATCTTTAAATCTTCAAGGATTTCCTTGATTCCCCATGAATGACCACCATAAGCGAGATGATCATCAAAGAGATTTTGTCCATCGTGCATATAGAGAACACGATAGTTACGTGGTGTTTGTTCAAAGTCATCAGGAACTAAAATACGAATCGTTCTGGGGTATGGTCCGGTGGGAATGGGTAAAGATGTGAGAATCTGTTTCATATGGATACCTCCTGTTTCATTGTAACATGTTTTCCTCACATTTTAGGGGAGTGATTTTTTCCTTATGTGATAAAATTAGATTGGGAGTTGATGCTATGGGATATAACGAATATGCAAAAACAAAACAGAAAATCAATCGTTTAGGTTTTGGTGCTTGGCAATTAGGAAACACCGAATTTTGGGGATATATGGCGATTGAAGATGGTGTTGAGCTTGTTCAACATGCTATTAAACGGGGGATTAATTTTTTTGATACAGCGCCTGGGTATGCTTCAGGCTTAAGTGAAACCATCCTTGGCATGGCAACAAAAAATTTCCGTTCCAAAGTCGTTATCAATACAAAATTAGGACACACTGCTGACGGTGAGACCGATTTTTCAGTTTTTTCATTAAGAAAACAAATCGAAGATTCCTTAGAACGTCTCCAGTCTACTTATTTAGATAGTGTCATTCTTCATAATCCTGGATTTGATATTCTAGAAGGAAAAACGCAACACGTTCAAGAGTTAAAGGCATTAAAAGAAGAAGGACTCATTCGTGCTTATGGTGTATCGATTGATACTTATGAGGAACTTGAAACCGTTCTTAATCATTTAGAGGTCGATGTTATTGAAATTCTTTTCAATATCTTTTTCCAAGAACCAGCCAAGCTTTTTCATAAAGCAAAGAAAAAGGGAATTTCTTTAATTGCGAAAGTTCCATTAGATTCCGGATGGTTAACAGGTAAATATGATGAAAATTCAGAATTTACAGGCATAAGAATGCGATGGGACGACCAAACCATCGAAAGACGTGCATCACTTGTTAAAGAACTTAAAGAAATTACGAAAGACAATACGTTAACGAAATATGCGATAGGGTTCATCTTGTCCTATCCTGAAATCACTGCAGTGATTCCAGGCATGCGTAATATTGATCAAGTGGATGATCACCTGATGAACGCAGATTACGTGTTACCACATGATCTCAAAGATCAGTTTATAAAGATATATGAGGAAAAGATCAAAAAGGATCCTCTTCCATGGTAGAAAAAGTTCAGCACTGAACTTTTTTTATTCTCCTTTTTTGATAATTCAGTATGTTATCGATTATAATGAGAAGAGAATATAAGAGGTGTCTATGGGAACAATTATTAATGCTGTCGCGATTGTCGTAGCTAGTTTTCTTGGAGTATTTTTAAAAAAAGGTTTACCAGAAAAAATGCAAAAGGCAGTCATGGTCTCCTTAGGATTAGGGTTAACTGCACTTTCATTAGGATGGTTTTTACAAGATTTCTTTACCGTTAACAGTACAGGCATCTCAACACAATATGATCTCTTAATCATCATATCATTGGTGATTGGTGTCATCATTGGTGAATGGATTGATATCGATCATCGTTTGAACACATGGGCAGAGAATTTTGAAAAAAAGCACAATCTACCTCCTTTAGCCCGAGGTTTCATCGCAGCAACCATGATTTTTTGTGTCGGAGCGATGGCGATTGTGGGTTCAATCAAAGATGGGTTAACCGGCGATATGACAACGTTGTTAATTAAAAGTGCACTTGACTTTGTGACCGCAATGATTTTAGCTTCTGTTCTCGGCATCGGTGTGGCATTTTCTGCACTCAGTGTGTTACTTTATCAAGGATCGATCACATTGCTTGCCATGGTGGGTGGAGATCTATTATCACCTGAAATCATTCAAACCATGTCGATGGTTGGAAATATATTACTGATTGCAATCGGTATTAATTTTATGGAACTTAAGCGAATCAAAGTCGCCAACATGTTGCCATCGCTCTTGATTCCTATCCTCTATTTTGTGATCATGTCCTTTTTTTAGGAGGCTTTTATGGCGGAGTTAAAAACAAAACCGAATCAAATGAATGTAGATACCTATTTACATTCACTAAGTGTAGACAAAAATGATGATGCACGAAAATTGATCCAAATGATGACAGAAATCACGGGTAAACCTGCAGTCATGTGGGGATCATCGATCATCGGTTTTGGTCAAAAGACATTTCACTATTCAAGTGGTCGACATATTGAATATTTCTTATTGGGTTTTTCGATGCGAAAGCATGCAATAACCCTCTATTTGACCATTTCGACAAATCAAAAAGACTTTAGTCTATTAGGTCCCCATACGAAAGGTGTGGGATGTTTATATCTTAAAAAGCTCTCAGAAATCAATCAAGATGAACTCTATAAAATCCTTTTAGAATCCTACCATGAGGCGATGAGGGCATGAAGTCTTGTCCAATTTGTGATTATAGAGAGACTCAAGCATGGACTCATCCCAAACGTAAAACAATCTATTATCAATGTCCCAATTGTGAAGCGATTTTCATGGACCCTCAGTTTTTCCCCACTCAGGCGATTGAACTTAAAAAATATCTTGAACATCATAATGATCTTGACAATGAGGGCTATGTCAATTTTCTGGAAAACTTTATTGATTCAACGGTCGTTCCTGTACTTAAGTCTGGGCATATCTTGGACTATGGGTCTGGCCCCAATCCAGTTTTATCTGTTTTGCTGAAGCGAAGAGGTTATTCAGTCGATATTTATGATCCTTACTTTCATCAAAACGACCCATCGAATAAATCCTATGATCTGATTACATCAACAGAAGTCGTTGAACATTTTCATAATCCACGAACTTCCTTTGAACACATGGTGCAATTTCTTAAACCTGAGGGTTTTCTTTGTATCTTAACCCTGTTTCACAAGAATGATATGCATCATTTTGAAGATTGGTTTTATCAACGCGATCCAACCCATGTGATTTTCTATCGTCCGAAAACCCTACAGGTTTTGGCTGATATCCTTAACCTAGAACTTATTGAACATAATGACTATCGTTATGCCATCTTTAAAAAAAAGAATGTGTGAGGTAATTTTATGAATAAAGTCGCAGTCGTCACTGGTGCAACTTCCGGTATTGGACGCGCTAATGTTGAACTATTATTAAAAGCAAATATTGATGTCATCGGACTCGCACGTAATGAAATGCGTGCTGAAGTCTTAAAAAAAGATCTTGCAGACATAAAGACACAAGCAAAACTCCATGTGGTGATGGGAGATCTATCATCAACACGTAAAACCCAGGATGCCCTCGTTGCCATTAAGTCTGTTCTTGACAAGCATTACGAAGGCCATTTAGATATCCTAATGAATGTGGCTGGTATTGTCTCCTCAGGTCTCCATCTCAATGAAGAAGGCAATGAACTGACGTTTGCGACCAACCATCTCTCTGTATTTATCTTAACCAATGGTTTAATTTCATATTTAGAAAAATCGCAGGATCCAAGAATATTAGTCGTAAGCTCGCTGTCCCATTATCGAGCTTCAATTAATTTTAATAATCTTCAAAATAAAAAGTGTTATAACATCCTCAAAGCATACAAACGTTCTAAACTCTACAACGTATTTTTTGTCAAAGCGTTTGCAAAACGGTATCCCCATTTACCCATATTTGCAATCGATCCAGGTTTGGTCAAAACCGAGATTGGGATAAAAAACACATCAAAACTAGCTGCTAAAGTTTGGCTAT
Organism: uncultured Acholeplasma sp.; assembly: GCA_937868795.1. Classification (GTDB taxonomy): domain Bacteria; phylum Bacillota_I; class Bacilli_A; order Acholeplasmatales; family Acholeplasmataceae; genus Peloplasma. Next base: position 44,315 of record CALMNM010000153.1, on the reverse strand, counting down.
GGCGTGTTAGCAAAGGAACAGAAGCTAATTATCCTGCCTCGTTTATGGTAAAAATTGCGACTGATCCTGATTATATAAGTCAAACAGGACTGTATTTTAAAGAGGGAATCCCCAAAAAATCCAATCCAATTACCTATCTTGAGCATCACCAAGATAAATTATGGGAATTAACAGAAGAACTTGTAAAATCGGTGTGATAATTTATTGAAGATGCATCTTTTTAATCAACTTTTTGATATAATCATGAGTGGTTCTTCAGAGGTGTATCATGATTAAAAAACCAGAGATTCTTGCTCCAGCTGGAAGTATAGAATCACTTATCGGTGCCATCAATGCAGGTGCGAATGCGGTTTATCTCGCTGGCAAACGTTTTGGTGCCCGAGCGTATGCAAATAATTTTGATGAAACGTCATTGATAGAAATGATTCACTATGCCCATGAGCGTGGTGTTTTTGTCTATGTAGCGATCAATACGGTGATTTTTGATGACGAAATCGAGGATCTTTTGAATTATGCAGATATGCTCGCAGTCCATCAAGTCGATGCGTTTATTATGCAAGATTTAGGGATGATTGATCTATTTGTTAAACGTTATCCAGATGTTGATATTCATGTATCTACCCAAGCAAATACCCATACCATTGATCAAGTTTTATGGTTGAAATCACGTGGTGTCAAACGCATTGTCATGGCACGAGAAACCTCGATTGACGTCATTAAGAAAATCAAAAAGCATGTTGATATCGAAATTGAAGTTTTTATTCACGGAGCACTCTGTGTTTCTTATTCTGGGCAATGTTTGATGAGTTCAATGATTGGTGGGCGTTCAGGAAATCGTGGCGAATGCGCACAACCGTGTCGACTCCCCTATGTTCTCTACAAAGAGAATCAAAAAATATCTGATAGTTCCTACCTCCTGTCCACCAAAGATCTCATGACGCTGGATCACATGGGAGAACTTATCGATGCGAACATCGATTCTTTAAAAATTGAAGGACGGATGCGCAAACCCGAATATGTTGTCCAGACAGTGTTATCCTATCGAAAAGTGCTTGATGCTACATGGCATAAAAAGATGATTTCTCTTGATGAAGATATCTTGAAATTAAAACAGGTATTCAATCGTGAATATACAAAGGGTTACCTTTTTGATGAGGAACCCAATCAGATCAATCAGAATTTTCGACCGAACCATATGGGCATTCAAGTAGGTGAAGTCATTGAAATGAGAGATCACAAAGCGACGATCAAATTAACAGATCGCCTTTCTGTCAATGATGGGTATCGTATTGTAGGTAAAAAAGATGTTGGAAACATCGTCTCACGTATTCTTATGGGCAATAATCTCGTAAAAACAGCGGAACCAGGATCGATTATCAAACTAGACTTACAGGAAGATGTTTTTGTTGGCTCTGTTGTTCTAAAAACGCTTGATGAAAGTCTTGAAGACAGCCTAAAAAAATATCTTGAACCCGATTATAAACTCATCCCTATAAAAGGGAAAGTAATCGCTTTTGTGGATCAGCCTTTATGCTTTGAGATTACTGATGAGATACATCAAGTATCAGTGACTTCAGACGATGTTTTAACACGTGCTAAAAATGCCCCGCTATCCAAGGAAAAATTAGCGGATCAAATGAGTAAATTTGGAGGAACTCCCTACTTTATCACAAATATTGATATTGATACTGATGAATCTTGCTTTTTACCCATCGCTCATTTGAATGATCTCAGACGGAAAGCAGTGGAAGAATTGAGTCGTTTACGTACACAAAGACAACCACGCCAGATTCATCCACAAACACAAACATCCATTCCTGATATAAGCCATGATCAAGGATTATGGGCGGTCAAAGTAAGAACACCTGAGCAATATGAAGCTGCAAAACAAAAACATGTGCCCATCATTTATGTTGAAGATATTCTTGATGTTCAGGATTCGTCTATCATTCCTGTGAAAAAAAGAATTCAAACCTACGCATCATCCATTAAGGAGAAAGCACTTGTTCAAGAGATGGGACTCCTCTATGCCAATCAAGGACATGAACTTATCACCGATGAAGCACTCAATATCACCAACAGTTACTCTATCCACCTTCTCCATCAACAGGGAGCTAAACGAATTACCTTATCCCCTGAAGTGTCCAAACAACGCATTATGCAACTCTATCAAACATTTGAAAGTCAATTCGGCTATCAACCTAACTTAGAACTTGTCGTCTATGGTCGTGAAGAATTGATGATTACAAAATATTGTCCGATTGCAAAGACATATAAAACAAAACCAGATTGCCATCTTTGTGAGAAGAAGCAGTATTATTTGGAAGACCGTATTGGATTGCGTTTTCCTCTGATTAATGATGGCCATTGTAATTTGCGCCTTCTACATTCAAAACCATTAAATCTTTTTAGTTATCTCTACGAGATGATAGAATTACCTTTAACCTTCCGTTTGAACTTTACGATTGAAACAAAAGAAGAAGTCGACAATATCATCGAACAGTTTCAAAAAGCGAGAAATGAGAAGGTTGATGTCGGAGATAAAAAGACCAATACAGGTCGTTTTATCGCTTAAGGAGGCCGACGATGAATCAGACTAATCGTTTAAAAATTGGTTTTTTTATTGATGCTTTTTTCCCTATGATTGATGGTGTTATCATGGTGGTTGATCAGTATGCAAGACAATTGATGAATGTCGCAGATGTCTATGTATTTGCACCAAGAGCACAGGATAAATCATATCAGGATCAATGTCCATACCACGTGTTAAGAAGTAAGCATCTACATATTCCCTTTACAGATTATGATCTTTCATTGCCTTTGATTGATCGCAATTTTCGCAAACAACTCAATCAACTCAATCTCGATATCGTTCACATTCATTCACCATTTACCATGGGAAAGATTGGCATCACCTATGCCAAAAAGCGAGGGATTCCCATCATTGGTACGCTCCATTCTCAATACCAAAAGGATATCTATGAACGTACAAAATCTAAGGTACTCACTGAACTTGCGGTTAAAGAAATTCTTTCAGTTTTTAATCGTTGCGATGAGTTGTGGGCAGTGAATCAAGCTATTGCGAATCTTTATTATTCATTTGGGGCCAATCGCTTACCCTTGGTCATGGAAAATGCGACAGATCTTATGCCGGTGACTAACCTATCTGACTTACAAAAGCTTAAGTTGACCTATCAGATTAAACCACAGGAAAAAGTCTTTTTATATGTTGGTAGACTAGATATAGTTAAAAATCTCGATTTCTTAATGAGTGCGCTTTATAGTTTACGCTTAAAAGCATTCCCATTTAAAATGATAGTCATCGGTACGGGACCTCACGAGGATGCACTAAAAAAGTCAATGAAGAAATTTGGATTAAATGATCACATGATATTTTTAGGTAAAATAACAGATCGTATGATGATTGCTCATCATTTTGCCATCGCTGATTTATTCCTATTTCCATCCCTCTACGATTCATCTTCACTTGTTCAAATCGAAGCAGCAAGTCAAAAGACACCAACGTTATTCATTGAAGGCACAGCGACCTCATCTATGATCACCGATCAAGTGAATGGTTATCTTGCCAAAGATGATCCTAAAGATTATGCCGAAACGATCATAAAAATCTTTAAACAACCGAAGATTTATCAAAAGGTTAAGGAGACCGCATTTCATGATCTTTATAAGACGTGGAAAGATGTGAGTATGCTGGCTTACCATCGGTATCTTGAAAAGATAAAAAAGGAACTCGATTGAGTTCCTATTCTTTATGTGTACCATCACAAAAGGGTTTATGTTTCGATTTTTTACACCCGCATAGGTAATACCATCCGTCCACTTCAACCGAAAAGGTTAAGGGAACTTCCTCGGTATAACGATGACTCCGTTGATCACAAAAAGGTTGTGTATCACTTTTTCCACAGCGACAGAAAAGATACTCTGTTTTCGCTTTGAGTTCGACTCGATGTGGATGACGAGTGATAGAAAATCCATGGCGCATAGTAATCCCTCCAATTTCATTATATGATGTTATGATAGAACAAGCAACCAACAAACGGTAGATAGTTTGCTCTTTTGCGTTATAATAGTATCGAGGTGTTACTTTTGAATGATAAACTGTTAAAGCGTTTGGACGCGATTGGTGAAAGCTTGAAGAAATATCCTAACACACTTGCCTTGATTGGTCATGGATCGGTAGGGGTCGAACTAGCTCGATTGGATGACTATTCCGACCTGGATTTTTTTGTTGTCGTTGAAGACGATCAGAAAAATAAATTCATCGATTCGCTCTTTTGGTTAGAAGATGTATATCCGCTCGCCTATATCTTTAAAAACACCAATGATGGGTATAAATTCATGTATCAGGATGGCATTTATGGCGAATTTGCGGTTTTTGGACGTAGTGAAATGGCTCATGTAACCCAAAATGAAGGAAGATTGGTGTGGAAAAGAAACAACTATGATGAACCTCATCTCCTTGAAAAAAAAGGGAAAATTGTACCGATCGAATATACTGATGCCGATTATCGATTAAATGAGGCATTAACGAATCTCTATGTCGGTGTTTTACGAGCGCAACGTGGCGAAAAGCTATCTGCCTTGCGTTTCATCGAATCTTATGCGTTTACCAATCTTATGTCGGTCATGCACCTTTTTGTCAAAGAGGAAAAGGCCATGAAGGACCCCTTTAATCTAGAACGTCGTTTTGAATTAAGATACCCTACGTTAAACCCAAAGATCCCTCTTATGCTACAAGGTTATCGTCATCTAGCAAACTCAGCAGAGGCTATCTTGGATATGATTGTTTCAATCTATCAAGCAAACGCTCCCTTTGTTCAAGAAATCCGTTTTCAGATTGAACAACTTAAAAAACAAGAAGATATCTAAATATTTATCATTAGGAGAAAATTATGGTCAAAAAAATCGCGAAAATTTCACTGATTATCGTTTTATCACTTATTGCTTTGGTTGTGATTATTATCTCACGTCTTTTTTCTGTGAAAATCTTTGATTCAATTGTTCAAACTCAACATATGAAACGGATCGATGAGATGTATTCGGATAATGAGTACGTTGAGATCAATGATGAACAATTTGTCGATTTTGATCTTTATGATCCGACGATCAAACTCAATGATATTCAAATTCTTGCGAGCCATAACAGTTATAAAGGGATGAGCACATCCTTAGGTCGGCTATTTGTTGGTTTGGGTGACTCATTTGATGAAGCCAGAGCTTTAAAATATAGTTATCAGTCCATTACTGATCAACTACAACTTGGGATACGCAGTATGGAATTTGATGTTCGCAAACGAAAGGATTCGTTTATGTTGACTCACGTTCCTCTCGTTGATAATTCGAGTGTCGCACCTAATTTTGCTCTTGCATTAGAAGAAATGAGATTATACTCAGAAAATAATCCTGTGCATATCCCAATCATCCTTTTGATTGAAGTTAAAACAGATTGGATGATTCTTGATCATGCTCTACAACAAATTGAAACCGAGGAATTGCTACAACTTGATCAATTGATCAAAGATCAACTAGGTGATCATTTATATCAACCGAATGATCTTATGATAGGTGACTTAACTGTCAAAGAGACAGTGACCACTATCGGTTGGCCAAGCATTCAGGATATGCTAGGAAAAATCATCATTGTTCTTCACCCTTCAGAGTTTAACGATCGTTATGAAGCCATCGATCCTTCAATGGAAACCCAAGCGATGTTCATCGGTTCATACGCAGATGATCTCGAGCATGATTATGCGTCCTTCATCGTTCACAACGATGTAGATGTCGAATCGATCCAATCATTAGTTGAACAAGGCTATATCGTAAGAACCCGTATTGATGACTCCCTCATCTTCGATCAAAGTCGTTATATGGCTGCACTATCGAGCGGTGCACAAATCTTAACCTCTGACTTTACGTCTGGACGGAAAGATTTAAATGATGATGACATGATAGATCTTGGTGGATACATGATCATTCGTTTCACGACTTAAGGAGGACACTATGAGTTATCAATCAAAGTTTCAAAGTCAAGATTTGGATTTACTTTTTGATGCCATTTTAGCTCTCGAAAACAAAGAAGAATGTTATCGTTTTTTTGAAGATCTATGCACTGTGAATGAACTTCAGGATTTGGGACAACGAATCAGAGTGGCTTTACTTCTTGATGATCACATCTCGTATGCGCACATCACTCAAGAAACGCATGCCTCGACAGCGACCATTTCTCGCGTGAATCGTGCCCTATCTTATGGTGCGGATGGATATAAACTCATTTTGAAAAAGATAAGAAATAAATGATGGTGGATTTTCCATCATTTTTTATCTTGTTTATTGATGTAAATCGACGTATAATAATGTTTACCACCTCAGGAGGGAAAAGATACTATGAACACACAAAACGCAGATACCAATCGCCTTAATGATTTAGAAAAATACGATGTTGTCGTCAAACGACTCGAAGCACGAGGCGTGATTCTTGAAGACATGGCACAGATTACCTTAGATCTTCAGAAAAAATATATTCCTCAACTCACCTTTGAACTTTGTCTTGAACATGTCAAACGTGTCGTCATGAAGCGTGAAGTTCAACATGCCATTTTAACAGGTCTTGAATTAGATATATTAGCAGAACAAAACAAACTTTCGGAACCCCTATTATCGATGCTCAATAATGATTACGGACTTTATGGCATTGATGAAGTTTTAGCATTATCGATTGTCAATGTCTACGGATCCATTGGATTTACCAATTTTGGTTATGTTGATAAAGTGAAACCAGGCATTATTGGTCGACTTGATGAAGAAGGAAAAAAAGGTGGTCGCTGTAACACATTTTTAGATGATATCGTAGGAGCCATCGCTGCAGCAGCAGCATCATCGATTGCTCATCGCTTCGCAAACCTATAAGGGGAAATCATTCCCTTTTCTTTTTATAAAGAAGAAAGACATGTTGTTTTTCTTTTTTATCGGCTATAATTAAATTAAGAGCTTATCCCATAAAGGAAGTGGTCCAGTGCCCTCGTTATCATCTCAAGACCTCATCATCAAGATAACCGAAACCATGATTGATACCAGCACCGATCATTTTTTTAGTGCAATGAAAGAAACCTTAGGCGATCTTTGTTTGTTTTATCATATGGACAGAGCAAGTATCATGATCTATGATGAATCAATGACCTCGATTCGCGTAAGTGTTCAATGGTGTCATGTAGGTGTCATGAGTCGAAACACCCATATTTATCTTATCCAACATGAGGATGATTTCCCTTGGAAAGCATTTCATCAACAAGGTAAGATGACCATTATCGAGGACATTGAACACCTGAACCGAAAAAATTCTCAAGCATTCTTTTCTGATTACTTAACCAAATCAGCCATCATGATACCACTTATGCATGAAAATCTCTGTTTTGGCTTTCTCTTATTAGAAAACATCCGCATGTCACAAAGTCAATCGTCTGTAAATGAATCTAGTTTATCCATGATTGCAAAAGTATATCAAGACGCATTTTATAGACAACGGCAGATGACTTCAAAGAAAAATACCCTTCCATTCATACAAACAAACTTTATGCAAAATATGTCACATGAAATGAAAACTCCTCTTGGTGGCATTCATCATGCGCTTTATTTGTTATCGACCACAGAACTTACAGAAGAACAAAGATCTTATCTTCGTTTAGGTCAAGAGGCCAGTGAAGGTTTAAACACCTTAATTGATCATTTGTTAGACATAATGCCATATGAATCCGAAACGCATGTTGAATTGTTTGCTTTTAACATGGAAGAAGAGGTCTTAAGAATTTACCGCTCATACAAGCGATTACTCGATCAAAAAGGGTTGGAGTTTATCTTCAAGTTTGATTATCGTATCAATTATGATCTTGTAGGGGATGTCATTAAACTAAGACAAATCCTCACTCAGCTTATTGACAATGCGATCAAATTTACCCAAACAGGCAGTATCACGTGCTTGATTGAACGCATTTCTGATGAACCTCATACCATCCGTATTCATATCAAAGATACAGGAATTGGGATTGCTTATGAACATATGGGTCAACTCTATGATCCTTTCTTTCAAGTGGATATGACCTCCCAACGTCAATATCAGGGTGCAGGGTTGGGCTTACCCATTGTCAAACGTTGGGTTGATCTATTGAAAGGACAAATTACTGTCGATAGCACATTGAATCAAGGATCCACATTTACAATCGATATCCCTCTTCAAAAGGGTAGTCCGATGGACTTTTCAGCAACTCATCAAAAGCGAGTCCTGTGGATGAGTGAATCAGGAGAGGAAAAACAACTCATCGATGCACTTTCCTCAATGGGAGCGCATGTGCTTCCAATCGATCAGTATGATGGACATAAAGTCGATTTTATTATGCTGGATCATAAGATCAAAACGATGGAAGATATCGATCAATATAAGGAAACCTATGGAACCCCATCATGTTTGATGATGGTCTTTGATCACCCGATATTACGCCAATCAAGAAAAATCGATATCATCATCGAATCCCCATTCTCACGTACAGTATTGATGCATAAGATGAGTCATGCTCAACTGCAACATACCAAGACAAATGATGATCGTTCCTATGGTGTTGTGTTACATGGGACTGCATTAGTGGTGGATGATAATCGGTTAAACCGGATTGCTTTAGAATCCATTCTCATCAAGGAAGGCATCGATGTCTTGCTCGCTGAAAGCGGTGAAAAAGCGATAGAAATGGTTAAAAGAGAAACTGTTGATCTCATATTGATGGATATTCAAATGCCTGTCATGGATGGGATAGAGACGACACGACGTATTCGATCTTTAGGAAAAAACTTTGAAAAGATCACCATTGTTGCTGTCACCGCGAATGCTTACTTTAATGATTATGATCTAAAAAAATCAGCCAAGATCAATGATGTCATTTTTAAACCAATCAACATGGATCATTTAAAACAAATTTTGCGTAAATATATGCAAACACAAGATGTTTTACACGTGCCTGATGATCTCTTCACATGGGATGAACAAGATTTTCATAAACGTTTTGAAGGTTCTGAAAGTATTGCATCTGAAGTCCTTTCAATCTTCTTGAAGGAATATGCGAAAGATTTAAAGCAAATAGAAACTGCGATAATTGGAAAAAATAAAGAAGACATCATTCAAGCGGTACACTACTTTAAAGGTTCATGTGCATATGTCAGTGGAAAACGTGCCGTGTGGGTCCTCAATCGAATGCTCGAAGAGGCTAAGCAAAACCTTCTGATTCACATGGAAGACAATCTAAAGATATTATTCGAAGAAGTGACTAGCTTGGCTAAGCATATTCAACACCTTCACACTTAATTCTTCATCAAGGCATGAAAAATGATGGTTTTATCCATCTATGGTACACTAAGATTGGGTGATAAAAATGAATAAAGATGAACTGAAAAAACGATTAACGCCAATCCAATTTTATGTGACACAAGAGAATGGAACAGAACGACCATTCCAAAATGAGTTTTGGAATCATCATGAAAAAGGGCTTTATGTCGATATTGTTTCTGGAGAACCTCTCTTTAGTTCCGAAGACAAATTTGACAGTGACTGCGGTTGGCCTAGTTTTGCCAAAGCCATCAAACCATTAACGACAAAAATGGATCGTACATATGGAATGATACGTACTGAAGTGAGAAGTAAGGAAGCCGATAGTCATTTAGGACATCTTTTTAATGATGGACCTAGAGAATTAGGTGGCTATCGTTACTGCATCAATTCCGCTTCATTACGATTTATTAAAGTTGAAGATCTAGAAAAAGAAGGATATCAGGAGTATTTATCCCTCTTTAAAAAATAAGGAGTATCATGGCATATCATATAGATCCTGAATTACTCATCTTAAAGCCACTTAAATTTACACGTTATACGAAACTTCGTCGCATGACTGCCAATATGGTCTTCAATTTGACGATGCTTTTTACACGCACCAAAAAAGGGATACGCAAAAAGGTATTTATTATTCGTGGTTATAATCACATGAAAATTAAAGTCACGCTCTATGAGAAAAAGGATCAGAAAGGCATTGCTCCTGGGTTGCTTTACATTCATGGCGGTGGTTTCCAGATGGAAGGTACACCAGTACACATAGGCATGCTTCAAAGTATCATCATGGAAACCAATCAACGTGCCCTCTATGTCCGCTATCATCTCGCTCCAAAATATCCTTTTCCTGTCGGTTTGTTCGATTGTTACCACGCGTTACAATTCATGAAAGAACACGCAGATTTCTTGAAGATAGATCCGAATAACTTATCAGTCGCGGGAGATTCTGCAGGAGGTAACCTTGCCACAGCGGTCACGCTATTAGCAAGAGATTTTGATGGGCCTAAAATCAAGCGACAGATGCTTTTGTACCCTGTGATTGATGTATTGCAAAATACGCCATCAATGAAAGAATATCATGATACACCGATGTGGAATTCCATCCTAAACAAAAGCATGTGGGAACTTTACTTAAAGAATGGCGATTTAGGGATGATTGAGTATGCATCACCATCCTTAGCTAAACTCCATAACCTACCTAAGGCGTATATTGAAACAGCACAATACGATTGTTTAAGAGATGAAGCGATTGAATATGCAAGACGTTTGAGTGAAGCAGGTGTTCCAGTCAAGGAGTATCATACATTAAAAACAGTCCATGGTTATGATGCAGTCTTTTACAGCAAATTAATCAAGAATATGATTCAAAAACGGATTCAGTTTATGAGGGATGACGATGAAGAAAATTGATCTAGAAACGTGGAATAGGAAACAAACCTATCTCTTTTATAAAGATATCGATGTTCCGATGTATATGATGACATTTCAACTCGATATCACGCACTTTTATCAAGAAGTAAAGAAAAGAGATTTATCGTTTTACCTAAGTTTTATGCACCTTGTCATAAGTGAAATGAATCAAATCGAGAATTATCGATATCGCTTTATTGACGGTGAGCCTTATCTAATGGATCAAATTCATCCATCATTCACCGATCAAATACCAAACTCTGAACAATTTAAAATCGTGACAGTTGATTATCATGAAGATTTGCTTGCGTTTATCGAACAGGCTAAAGACAAATCACTAAAGCAAGGCTCAGTATTTATCGATTATTCCGAAGAAGAAAGGCAAGATCTCGTCTATATCACAACGTTTCCTTGGGCAAGTTTCATGCAGGTATCACACGCTCACATGATTGATAACAAGGATGCTATCCCTCGTGTAGCTTGGGGAAAATTCGAACCTATGAATGGACGATATCTGATGCCCTTTGCGATTGAATCACATCATGCTTTCGTCGATGGTAGACATGTAGGCGTATTGATTCAAAATCTTCAAAAAGCCATTAATGAATGGAAATGACCTCTTTTGAGGTCTTTTTTTATAGAGATTCTTGTTAATATTTAGAGGTTATCTAACCTATCTGTTTTCTTTCATGATTGATTTTCATAAAAATAAACGATGAAAACAGATGAAACCCACCCCTTGACCATTCTTCAAAAATTTATATGATAAATCATATAACGTGTGTTATAATATGAGATGTAAGCGCTTTAAGAAATTGAAGGGAGAATAACATGAGCGATTTCAAGCATTTTGAGTACATGGCTAAACACCGGTACGAGCAAGTCGTCTATTTTTATGATAAGACGACAGGATTAAAAGGGATTACCTGCATACACAACACCACATTAGGTCCAGCCCTTGGTGGAACTAGACTGTGGAACTATGCAAGCGAAGAAGAAGCGGTCATTGACTGCTTAAGATTAGCAAGAGGTATGACCTACAAAGCTGCCGCTGCAGGCTTAAATCTTGGTGGCGGTAAAACCGTCTTGATCGGTGATCCTGATCAAATGAAAAATGAAGGTTATTTCAGAGCTCTCGGTCGTTATGTCCAAAGTTTAAATGGACGTTATATTACCGCAGAAGACGTTAATACAAGTACGAAAGACATGGATTTCGTTGCGATGGAAACCGATCACGTCGTAGGACTTGAAGGAAAATCAGGCAATCCATCCCCCATGACAGCGCTTGGTGCGTTCCATGGAATCCGTGCTGCACTCCAATATAAGTTTGGTGATGAAGATTTCACGAAATATTCATTTGCTGTTCAAGGTGCAGGGCAAACGGGCTATTATTTAATTAAGAAGTTAGTAGAAGCGAAAGCGAAGAAGATTTATTTCTCTGAAATCAATCCTAAACATATCGAACGTATGAAAAAGGAACATCCAGATGTTGAATTTATCGCACCAGAAAAGTATTTTTCAGCCGATGTTGATGTGATTGTGCCCTGTGCACTTGGTGGAGTCTTAAATGATCAAACGATCCCACAAATTAAAGCGAAAGTTATTGCAGGTACTGCCAATAACGTGCTTCTAGAAGAAGATATTCACGGCAATATGATCAAGGATATGGGCATCCTTTATGCTCCAGACTTTGTCATTAACGCAGGTGGACTCATCAATGTCTATCATGAATTAAAGGAATACAATATTGGACGTGCCACACGTGACATCGAGAAGATTTATGATCGTCTCTTAGAAATCTTTAAGATCGCTGATCGTGAAGGAATTCATACACAACAAGCTGCGAAAGTGTTTGCGAAGAAGCGTATTGAAACCATCAATAACGTTCAAGATAATTACATTGTTAGATAAGGGAGTGAGGGTGTGAGAAAAGGAAGATTGACATTCGACAACGAATCATGCAAAGGGTGCGAACTCTGTGTCACTTTTTGCCCAGTCGATATTCTTTATTTAGACAAAGAAAGAATTAATCAGAGCGGATATAATTTAATTTCAGTCACCGATATGGATAAATGCATAGCTTGTGCTCAATGTGCAATCGTTTGTCCAGATTCAGTAATTAAAGTTGAGGAGGTTAGAGAAGCATGAGCAAAGTACTCATTAAGGGTAACGAAGCGATTGCTCGCGCCGCTGTGGCAGCAGGATGCGATGCTTTCTTTGGTTATCCGATTACTCCTCAAAATGAAATCCCTGAGTATTTATCAAAATTACTCGTTGAACATGGGAAAGCATTTGTCCAAGCTGAATCCGAAGTGGCCGCGATCAATATGGTCTATGGAGCCGCTGGTACAGGTGCAAGAGTCATGACATCATCATCCTCAGTAGGGATTGCATTAAAACAGGAAGGTATCAGTTATATGGCAGGGGCTCAACTTCCCTGTGTCATCGTTTCGATCATGCGTGGAGGTCCTGGTTTAGGGGGTATTCAACCTTCTCAAGCTGACTATTTTCAAGCCACACGTGGCGGAGGGAATGGAGATTATCACGTCATAGTCTTTGCACCTGAATCCATTCAAGAAACGGTAGATTTAATGAAAGAAGCGTTTGATATTGCGGATCAATATCGTAATCCAGTCATGATTTTAGCCGATGGTTTAATCGGTCAAATGATGGAATCTGTCGATATGGATAGACCTGCGAAAAAGCGCGAAATAAAGCCAAAAACATACGCAACCACTGGAACTGATTATCATGAGGGAAGAAACATCATTACCTCGGTATTCTTAGATCCCATCCAGTTGGAAAATCATAATTTAGAACTTCAAGCGAAGTATCGCCAAGTAGAAAAAAATGAAGTCCGTTTTGAGCTCACGAACATGGAAAATGCTGAGTATGTCATCGTTGCTTATGGCACATCCGCACGAATCTGTCGTTCAGCTATCGAAACCCTCCATGATCAAGGAATTAACGTTGGAATGATCAGACCTATTTCACTTTGGCCATTCCCGAAAAAAGCATTTGAACACATACCTTCTTCATGTAAAGGCATTCTCGTCACCGAGATGAGCATGGGACAAATGATCGATGATGTCAAGATAGTCAACAAGGGAAAACTTCCGATTGCTTTTTATGGACGCACCGGTGGTGTCGTTCCTGAACCCGAAGAAATCGTTGAAGCCATTCTTCATTTCAATGAAAAGGTGGTGGAATCATGATTCGTTATGAACGTAGTCATGGACTGACTGAAGCCCATACCCACTATTGTCCAGGATGTACCCATGGTATTCTCCATAAGCTTGTGGCTGAAGTATTAGAAGAATTAAATCTTTTAGGAAAATCAGTTGGTATTGCATCTGTGGGTTGTTCTGTATTTTCTTATGATTATATCAATACCGATTTTCAGCAAGCACCTCATGGACGTGCCTGTGCGACAGCGACGGGAATTAAGCGTGTTTTACCAGACCGCATCGTTTACACGTATCAAGGTGATGGTGACTTTGGTTCAATTGGGATTGCTGAAGCGATTCATGCGGCCAATCGGGGTGAACTGATCACAGCGATTGTCGCGAATAATGCAACTTATGGGATGACTGGTGGACAGATGGCTCCGACTACATTGATCGGACAACATACAACGACTTCTCAAGATGGTAGAAATCGTCAGATGCATGGTGCACCTTTACGAATTTCTGAGATCTTTGGTCAAATTACCGGTGCAGCCTATGTTGAACGCGTCTCACTGCACGATATTCCAAATATTCGAAAAGCGAAAAAAGCGATTAAAAAAGCCTTTACCTACCAGCTTGAAGGCCGAGGATTCACCATGGTTGAAGTCATCTCAACATGCCCTGTAAACTGGGGAATGAAGCCACGTGAAGCGATGGATTGGGCGAAAGAAAACATGCTTCCTGTCTATCCTTTAGGTGTTTATAAGGATGTGGAAAATCATGATTAGAAACATTCGTATTGCAGGATTTGGTGGTCAAGGTGTGATGTTGACAGGTCAGCTTCTCGCTTATGCAGCAAATAAGCAAGGTCTTTACAGTTTGTGGGTGCCTACGTATGGACCAGAAACACGTGGGGGAACCGCCAATTGTTCGGTTGTCATTAGTGATAAACCGATTCATTCACCCGTTTTTAAAAATGCAGATGATCTGCTCATTTTTAATGAACCTTCCATGCAAAAATTCATGGATAAGATTAAAGAAGGGGGAAACATTTTCTATAATTCTTCCCTCATTAAATCTCATCTAGAAAAAGAAGCCATTCATATTTATGGTGTACCCATGACAGAATTAGCACAATCTTTAGAAAAACCACAAGTCGCCAACATGGTCATGTTAGGTGCTTATCTGAAGAAAGTGGATATCTTTAAAGAAGATGTGATCATCGATTCACTTAAGCATTTTTTAGGTGAAAAGAAAGGCCATATGTTACCCATCAATCAAAAAGCATTATGTGTAGGGTTTGAAGCGGTTGCTTAATATGATTTCAAAGGATGTCTTGGGGCATCCTTTTTTTTACGTAACGAAAAAATCTATAGACACTGATATCAAATATCTTTCATCATGTTATAATGGTCTCAAGCGAAATGCTAATCTCAAAAGACAGGTGAAGGTATGAAACTCGATTATAAAAAGACGTTTTATGTAGGTCTCGCCTTTTTTATCATTACCATTTTTTGGCAGACATATGATTCGATTATCACCAAGATTCTCATCGACAAGTTTGGACTAAATCAAACATGGTCTGGCGTTGTCATGGCACTGGATAATGTGCTTGCACTATTCATGTTGCCTCTGTTTGGTGCGATCTCAGACCGTACGAACCATAAGAAGGGAAGACGTACACCCTATATTATTTATGGAACCATCGTCGCCGCATTTGCCTTCATGGCATTATCCTTCATGGATAATATTCAGACCACGAAAATCGAAGAGTCAAATATCATTCAACAATATGAATTGATTGTCGACTCCTCTGATAATGTGAGAGAACAACCCATCTTCTGGCTTGGACTGACCGTTGACATGCGTCTTGAGCGCCAAGAGATGCTCGATGATGGAAAGATTTCTCAAAAACAATTTGATCGTTTCGAACAATCGATTTTTGATCCGATGACTGAACTTCTTAATGACAACGGTTTAACGACAACATTGGATGCGATTGAACTTTCCTATTTAGATGGTTATTATCACCAGTATTTGAGTGAACTTGCTTGGATGATCACCGTTGAATCACCAGGAAATTTCATTGCGTTTGTCTTTATGCTCCTCATAGCGCTTATCGCGATGTCAACCTATCGTTCGCCAGCAGTATCATTAATGCCGGATGTGACAATGAAGCCATTGCGTTCTAAAGCCAATGCGATCATTAACCTTATGGGTGCCGCAGCTGGTGTCACCTCACTCGTTTTACTTACCGTCTTTGGTTTAGGTGGTCGATCCTATGTTCACTATACGATGGCCTTTATTAGTGTCGGTGTGATCATGCTCCTCGTGCTAGCTTTCTTCCTCTTCAAGGTCAATGAACCTAAGCTGGTCAAAGAAAGAGAAGCAGATGACAAGAAATGGAAACTTACCGAAGATGAAAAAGAAGTCCATGATATGCACGAACTTCCCAAAGATAAAAAATTATCACTTTATTTAATCCTTTTCTCCGTCTTCCTTTGGTTTATGGGCTATAACGCAGTCATGACCAAAGTATCGGATTATGCACCTAAGATCTTACAACTCCCCTCATTTACCCTTCCTTTACTCGTTGCGAATGTCACAGCGATTATCGCATTTATTCCTATTGGAATTTTATCTACCAAGTTTGGTCGAAGAAAAACCATTTTGGCAGGGATTGTTTTATTAACCCTTTGTTTTGGTAGTGTCTTCTTCTTAACCAAGGATACTGGTTGGGTCATGTTCATCGTTTTCGGTTTGACCGGAATTGGGTGGGCAACGATTAATGTTAACTCGTATCCCATGGTGGTTGAACTCGCAAAGGGATCCAATGTTGGAAAATACACCGGATATTACTATTCATTTTCGATGGCTGCACAAATATTGACTCCAATTCTCTCGGGATTCTTGATGGATATGATTCATCAAAAGGTCCTCTTCCCATATGCAACCGTCTTTGTCGCATTAGCCTTTATCACGATGTTCTTCACCAAACACGGTGATCCAGTGGTTGCTAAAGATTCACTACTTGAAAACTTCGATGTCGATATGGATTAATAAAAAAAGGTACTGGGCCCCAGTACCTTATTTTTTGGGTGAAAAGTATTCAAATACCGCATTATCGTAATGCGATTTCACAAAATCTAGCTCTTCTTGAGACTGTGCGGCATAACTAATAATTGTTATGCCTTTTTTGTGCAATCGAGTAAGCTTTTTTGTTGGCATGTCATGAATGTAGTAAGAGATGAAATCTGGCTTGGTAAAAGGGTTAAAGATCATGTTTTTCATCATCCATTTGATAACTTTTGGCATGTTTGGATCCCGCTTAAAGGTTTCTGCAATTTGTCCACGAATGATGTTTGGATGATGCTTTTTAAACCAATAAACGACTTTTGGATGAAAGGAAAAGATCGCATATGTGCCCCGGTATGTCGAAAGTGATTTCATAAGTGATTCACATAGAAGAAGGATTGAACCATGGGGTTTGAGTTCAATCAACAAAGGTACTTTCCCATCCACTAATGATAGCACTTCATCGATCGTCATGATCTTTTGGTCAGATTCTAAAAGACGCAATGACTCAAGATCTGTTTTCGTGATTGTATCTACATTACGTGGATCTCCACAAAGACGGTTTAAATGATAATCATGAAAAGCAACCACTGTTCCATCTTTCAAGACATTCACGTCAAGTTCAATGCCATACCCTTTGTCAAGTGCAAGCATAAATGCCAATCGCGAGTTTTCAGGGACCACACCGTCTTTTGTATGGCATCCACGATGTGCAATCCAATTACTTTTTAACCAGCTTAGATCTTTTGTCATAGTCTATTCAAGCCCTTATCTTCGTATTTGTTCAGTCATCAAGGGGATTTTTCGTTCAATACGACCTCATTATAGCATAAAATATCAGTATCCCTGACGGTTATTATGTTATAATACCTTTTGCAAAGGTAGGTTTTCATATGACAAAATGGTTTCGTGCACTCATCTTTATCTCTCTTTCATTTCTCTTGATGGCTTGTCAGCCAAACGAGAGTGAGATTGATTATGTTCCCCCCACATTTTTCGGCTTAAAAGACATTCAATATACATTAACCGATCCCAAACCCAATCTTTTGGAAGGTGTCACAGCACTTGATACCATTGATGGTGATGTCACATCACGGATCGTCGTCGATGAATCACAAGTGGATTGGAATACTCCAGGGATTTATAACCTTATTTATACGGTGACCGATACGTCTGATAACTTGATTGGTGATAGTGTTTTAGTGATTATCACCGAACGTCAAGGGGAAGTTGACCAAACTCCACCTCTCATCTATAATGCATCCAATGTCGTTTATCAAATTGGCGATACAATCCCTGATCTTTCTTCAGGGATTATTGCTTATGATGACAAGGATGGGAATTTAACTTCTGAGGTTGTGATCGATTCGTCTCAAGTCGATTGGGATGTTCCAGGAACGTATCAAGTGACCTATTCGGTTGAAGATTCTTCTGATAACCTATTCTCAATTACTGTCACTATTACCGTTCAATCCGGTACTACAACCCTATCATCATTAACGATTTATTATATCAATGATACCCATGGAGCCATTCAGAAAAATGGGTCACAAATGGGACTTGCCAATATCGCAAATCTTATATTGGATGAGAAATCAAGTAACCCCGATGAAACCTTGTTTATCGGTGGAGGAGATCTACTTCAAGGCAATGTCTTATCCAATTATTTTTATGGAAGTTCTATGATTTCGATGTTGAATTATATGCAAATGGATGCCTTTGTTTTAGGCAATCATGAATTCGATTGGGGGTTAGGACGTATCCTTGAATATTTCAATCCTGAAACCACAGGAACGAAAGCTGAATTTCCACTATTAGCAGCCAATGTTTTTCTTAAAGGAACAACAACCTATCCAGACCACATCGATCCTTATACGATTATCGAGCGTGCCAATGTTAAAATTGGCATTATTGGTCTGATGGGGTATGGACTGGAAGATTCAATTGCAACCTCCATGGTTCAAGATTATTATTTTGATGACCCTGTGACATGGGCAGCGCACTACGCTGATTATTTGAGAACAGAAGAAGATGTCGATGTCATCATCGCCGTCCTGCATGGATCTTCAGATTACACGAATCAAGCACTTGGCCAATTATCAGGTTCTGAGCGCATTGATGTCACCTTTAATGGTCATTCACATCAGGAATATATTCGCTTTGAATCACGAGATGGCGTGGACATGCCTGTGATCCAATCAGGGGCTAACGGAACTTATGTAGGCGAAGTCATGCTAACGTTAAATAGTACAGGACAAGTGAGTGGATATCAAGTCAAGAACTTAACAGGATCCTCCGAACCACGCCTTAACACACCTGATTCAGGCATGCAGGATATCATTGGTACCTATGTGACAGAAATTGAACCACTGTTGACCGAAGTGATCATCACCTCAGGCGATTATTATTCTCAAACAGAACTTACAGCCTTTATGGCAAGACTCATTAGACTTTCAGTCGATGCTGATCTAGGGATTCATAATTATGGAGGAACACGGGCAGGTTTAGATATGGGTGAAGATATTACAGTTGCAACCCTGTACGAAATTTTCCCCTTTGACAACAAAGTAAAATATGTGGATCTCTTGGGTTCTGAGATTAAAGATTATGCAAATTCATCGGTCTACATCGATTTTGCTCCTGGATTAAGTTTAAATACCTTAGAAGATGATGTTTATTATACGGTTGCAACCAATGAATATGTCTTTGATAAAGTCGATAATCCATTCATATATGGACAAAATCCCATCGACACAGGGATTATCATTCGCGATGTTTTAGAAGATGTTTTAAGAAACCAAGCAGAATCGTATGCAACATTTTTGATTGATCATCCGATTGTTCTGTCTTCTTTGGATCCTTTATGGTTAAATAAACTTACAAATCTTGACTTTGCATCCATCATCAAAGATTCTTATCGCTTATAAAAACGGTTTCATGATTTTCATGTGATACAATAACCATAGAAAGAGGAGGTAACCCTATGATTCCATCCTTTGAAAAACGTGTACGTGCTTTTGCCATTGATACGTCTGGCGTGACATTATTTGTCATCTTATCATCCTTTTTAGGCGTCTACTGGCGTCCTTTACCTTGGATTATCAGTGGTCTAGCATTTCTAGGTTTTTATATCATTCCTTACATCATTTCTGAAGGTCAAACCTTTGGAAAGCGAATTCAAAAAATTAAAGTAGTCGACATTGAAGGTGGACCCGCTCCACTCTGGCGAGTGCTTGCGCGAGAAATCTTTAAGTTAGGATTAAGTTTCATCACCTTTGGATTATATCTCGTCATCGCTTTCTTTGCCATGTCAGAGAAAACCTCACAAACCATTCATGATAAGATTTTTAAAACGAAACTCATCGATTTACAAAAACCACTTAACCACAAAAGTGAACCCATCTTAGGGAAATCAGAATCCATGAAGAAGCGAGGGATTGTATGAAAAAATTAAGCATAATTGTTTTAATCTTACTCATCGCAACATCGCTTTACGCATGTCAAGATGAACCCACCGAACCTATTCCCACCGAACCTACCATTCTCGATACTCTTGCAGAAGCATATCCTGAACAAGACGTTTACTATCATATCTTTGTGCGTTCTTTTGCAGATAGCGATGGTGATGGTATCGGTGATCTTAAAGGGATTACCAATAATCTAGATTATTTAGCTGAACTAGGTATCACCGCTTTATGGTTGATGCCCATCAATCCTTCCCCCTCCTATCATGGATATTCAGTGACCGATTACTATGGTATTGAAGAAGATTATGGGACAATGGAAGACTTTAATGAACTGATCAGTGAAGCGAAGAATCGTGGGATTGATATCATCATTGATCTTGTCATCAATCATACCTCAGATCAACATCCTTGGTATATTTCAGCACGATCATCGACCTCTGATCCGTATCGTGACTATTACATTTGGAATGGATCTACAGCGTATGAATCCTTTGTCGGTGGAATGAAAGATCTCAATTTTAAAAATCCTGAAGTCATTGACGAAGTAAAAAACATCATGGATTATTGGCTTGACTTAGGTGTTACAGGATTTAGAATTGATGCTGCGATGCATTTAATTGAAAGTGTCAATCCTACGTATGACAATTCCATTTTATTGCTGAACCTAAACGCACATATCAAGCGTAATTACCCACATTCTTTCGTGGTTTCTGAAGTATTTAACTATAATATCGATCAGGTTGCAGATTATTATATTGGATCTGATTCCTTGTTTAATTTCTACCAAGCTCAAAATGTATGGGATAAACTTGGTAATGGAAATTCAAGATTCCTGTTTGTCAACAATTTAAATCGTGCCTACAATGCATTTCGTGCTGTTGATGATGCGTTTATCGATTCACCCTTCTTAAGTAATCACGATGTCGATCGTATCGCATCCATGGGAGGGTTCTCGCAATATAATGGCGATTTAAAACTAGCCCTTGCCGCTCGTATTCTCTTAACATTACCTGGAAATCCTTTCATCTATTACGGCGATGAACTCGGGATGAAAGGCGTCCGTTATGAAGGATTAAATGTATCAGGTTATGGCGTGGTGTATGATGAATACCGTAGACAACCTTTCCTTTGGGGTGATCAAGCGATCACAACCACATGGCTACCAAGTGATGGTTCCAATGATCAGACACCTTCTGTTTTAACGCAAAAAACAGATGAAAATTCGTTATATAACGCCTACAGGGATATCATCCAAATTCGAAGATCATATCCAGCATTAATGTATGGCAATTCATTTATTCCTTATAGTGGTAATAACTCGAATATTCAAGGATATATCCGCACCTTCACTTATGATGATTTTTCTCAAGCTATTCTTGTTATTCACAATTTCTCACCTGATCCACTTAGCCTTGATGTTGAATACGTGACATCGATCTATGGGTCCGTTGATTTACCAGCCTATGGAACATTCATTGCTGAGATTGATTATAATTTGATTGAGGCTTATCAATAATATGTTTATCCTACGATTTTTTAAAACATCGTTTTCGTTTCAAACGATGCTCATCGAAGTGAATGAACCCTTTTGGAAGTATCTGCTCTATTTTTTAATCATGATCATGCTCATCGCGTTCCCTCTCAATTACACCATCGTTAGTGAACAGGGTTTTAGAATTAATTTTATCGAAGAATCATTTACACAAGAAACACCCAATTGGGTGCTACCCGAAACTTGTGAAATAGAAGCAGGGTCACTCACATGTGACAACCCAGGAACAATCACCTTGATTCATCAAGACATCACCTATGTGATCAACGCAACTCAAGACATGATTGATGAGAATCAAAAAGCGGTTTATCTTCTAGAAGACCGTTTGGTCTACACCAATGGTGTAGGAGCATCCATGACAGGATATTACCACCAAGGATTTTTAGACCGTTTTTCCTTTAGATCACTGAACTTGCTTGAAGGAACAGAAAAGTCTTTAGGGTATATCGCTTTTGCTGAACAGCTTGAAAACAGTTTTGGCCCTTATATTGTCTTCTTCAGTTTGCTCGTCAACACATTGACGACACTCGGGATCAATATCGTTTTTATTCTCATGTTATCACTTGTTTTGCAACTCTTCCGCTTGGGATACTCAAAATTCTTCCGTTATCTGGATAGTCTAAAATTCTTAATCTATACCATGACAATTCCGGCAGTCTTAAGTTTCCTCATCAGTTGGATTTCGATGGCATTTTCACCAGTCATCTATCAGTTTGGTGTAGGAATCATCACCATGGTCGTCATGCTGACCTACGGAAAGAAAGTCTTTGCATAAAAAAAGTAGCGCACTTGGCGCTACTCATGACTAGGGCAACCTAGTCTTTTTTTATTCATAAATCAAAGCATTTGTCTTTAAACTGAGTCCTGGAGAAGTAACACTCAGATTAATATCAAAGGTTAACGTTCCATAGGTGATTTGATTGGCTTCAAAATCATCTTCTGAGGCATAGAATCGAAGTGTAAAGGTCATCTTCTTCGCACCGATTTCTGCAAAGTTTTCTTCATAGATCTGTGAAGCAACATTCAAGGCAATTTCATTCAATTCGGCAAGGGATGTGGCATCATTGATGACCACATCCGCTTGGAGAGAGACATCGGTTAACGATTGACTTGCTATAACAACAATATCTTTAGGTTCGGGATCATTTTGACAACCGACCAATAATAAGGTGATCACAAGGAAAAGAAGTGTGAATATTGATTTTCTCATCGTCTTAACCCCTTTCTTGAACGGTGACTCTAAATGATTCACCACTGACGAATAAGGTGTAATAATAGTAGTTCACAGCACCATAGGGTTCAACGACTGCGAGTGTAATGGTGTAACGACCTGGAACATTTACATCATGATAGGTTGAATAATAGATCTCGGCTTCAGGATTATTGATCGTAAGGTTAGAGAGTGGATCAAAAGTTTGTCCCTTATCGATAGTAACTTCAGGTTCGTTAATCGTGATGGATGCATCCATGTTTTCGACTAAGATGATCGATGTATTTGATGGTGAGAAGAGTGTTCCACTGACTTCTTCTAAACCGTTAACATCGAATTGTTCGAAGTACGTAAGCATGGAGTATGTCTTACCTGGTGTAAGCTCGATTGATGCTAAACCACCTTGAGGATTTGCAGTATGCATCACAATAATTTCTGGTGTGTACGCATCACCCGCAATCTTATAGGCAACCACTTGATTTCCTGAATCGGATGTCAAGAATGTCAAACGATTTTGAATTTCAGCGGCATTATCGATTCTAAAATGATTATATGTCTTTCTAATTTGAATCAATGCTTTATAGTAATTGAAGACATCCACATAGGTTGCTTTACGATCCCAACGAAGTTGGTTAACAGTATCAGGGGATTCATAAGAGTTATGATCATATCCACCTGTTGGAAGTGGTTTCGATCGCATAAACTCAACACCTGCGTGAAGGAACGGTATGCCTTGTGAAGTAAGAATAATCGCGTTTGCTTGAACCTGCAACTTGGCAGCATTCGTACTGGAAATTCCTGTTAAGCGCAATTTATCGTAAAGCGTATTGTTATCATGTGCGGACACATAATTGATCGTTTGATTAGGATTTAAATGCCATTCTTGAATTTGAGTAATGGCTGAGTGATTCGTACCACCCACAACACCATACATAATGCCTTGTTTGGAGTAGTCAGTGACATTGCCTTGAACCCAACCTTTTTCATTAGCATTAAATACGGATCCTTTAACGGCATCACGGGTAACATCGTTGAATGCGCCGACCAAATTCATGTTTTTGATGTTATCTTTATTGGCTGCAAGAGAACTAGATAATGGAGACGTTCCACCATTCCATGGTTCACCATAAACCACGATGGTTGGATCGATGTCTTCAAGCATTGCTTGAATTTCATTCATCGTCTCAATATCATGAAGTGCCATTAAGTCGAAACGGAACCCAGATAAGTTATATTCGGTTGCCCAGAATTTCACAGAGTCCACCATAAATTTGCGGACCATAGATCTTTCAGATGCTGTTTCATTCCCAGTTCCAGATCCATTAGAGAAGCCACCAGTTGATGTTAATCTATGATAGTAACCCGGGACAATCTTATGGAAATTCGAAGTATCTGATTCGCCAGTATGATTATAGACTACGTCCATAATGATTCTGATATCCTTTGCATGGAATGCTTGGACGACTTGTTTGAATTCGTTGATACGTACCGCACCATCAAAAGGATTGGTGGAATAAGAACCTTCAAGGGTATTGAAATGATATGGCATATAGCCCCAGTTAAACGTATTGGTATATGCTGGGTTCGTTGCCATTTCTACTTCATCGACATAACCAAAATCAAAGATAGGTAATAATTGTACCGCGTTCACACCAAGTTCGGCGATATGATCAAGTCCTGTGGTCACGGTGACATCATCTTTGGTATAGGTAGTACCGGATTCAGTCATACCCATGAACTTACCGCGATAACTTTCGGTTCCATTCCATGAACTATGGGTGGTTAAATCACGAACATGTAGTTCCCAAACAATATAATCGGTTAGATTCTTTATCGTATCTGGACGATCGCCATAAACCCAACCTTCAGGATTCGTTTGATCAAAATCTACGACCATGCTTCGTTGACCATTCGCACCTGTAGAATAAGCGTAAGGGTCTGTAACCTCATGTGTGATATCGTTATTTGTCACGCTGAAAGTGTAATATTTAAAACTGAAATCACCGGTGAGTCTAACTTCCCAAGCACCACTTTCAATCTGGTATAAGTCCTCTGTTTGATAAGGAGTTAACTCGTTCACTTTTTGACCTTGAGCGTTATAGTTAGGATGCCCTTGATTATATAAGTTTAACTTCACGGAAGAAGACAGAGGAGCCCATAATCTGAAAACGGTTTCAGAACCATCTTTAAACACGCCTAATTCACCTTCAAAAGTATAAAGGTTTTCAAAGTCATCGGTATCATAAAGATTTTGCAAAGAAACGATGCGATCTACCACACGTTCTAGAGAAAATTTAATGCGAAGTGTATACGTCTTAGAGATATCCACGTTAGCAATCGTGATGAGTACAGTGGTGGTTGTGAGCGTACCACTTTGGAGAAGTGTATTCCCTTCATAAACTTCATATCCTAAATCAGGAACATGCGTTAATTTTGCTGTGATCCGTTTTTGTGTATCAAAACTAGCTGATAAAATCTTTTCCCGATAATCTGGGATATTGTTGGATAAATCATCCTGAGTTAATCCAATGTTAATATCCTGTTCAACAAAATAGGCATGACCAACCCCTCCAATAACCTCTACTTCAGAGAGTTCAATGAAGCGATCGCCCCCAATTTCGCGATATCCATCCCATCCACCTTGTTTGATAATGATGCCAATACGGGTCGCCCCAGGATAACTTTCTTCGAGATCAATTTCATAATAGACCCCATAGTCACCCACCATCATTGGATCAAAATCATGTTGGATTCCTCCGCGCGATACAGGTTCATTTTCCCATACCCACATATTAAAGTTTGTATACGTTTCATCATAGCGATAATAGTGAATCACCAATGTTGTTGGTAATTCTGATGCCAATGATGTGAAGCCCACGACTGTGAGCATGAAAAGCATTAGTAATAACGAAAATACTTTTTTCATTTCTCATTCCTCCTCGATACCACTATATCATGATTAAGTAATCATATCGTAAAAAGATGATAGCGATTTCAAAAGGAAAACGGTTGCACAATGCACACCAATCTAAAGCGTTTACATTATTCACATATATGTGATATGATTGTGGTGCAAGGATGTTTACATTCTTTAAATTTTTAAGGAGGAAGAAAATGAAGAAAGTGTTTTTAGCTTTAATTCTCCTAGCATCTGCTGTGTTCCTTTTAGGACTTAATGGACGCGCTGCAGGAACAGGGAATTTAGTTGTACACTTCCAGGCATGGGATGGCGAATATGATACACTCGGCTCCTGGGCATGGGGTGACACTGCCGCTGGTCGTCTCAAGGATGGCGTTGACGACTTTGGTGCATACTTTAATTTTGACAACGTCGCGGTGGGCACAGCTGTTGGATTCATCGCAGTTGAATGGCCATCGGGAACGGGTCCTGACTGGGGTATGAAATTAACGGGTGACGTCAACCTCGGTGCTGACGTAATCCAAGAAGGTAAGACCGTTCACGTTTATGTTTGGGAAGGTGCCAACGGTGCACAATATCTTAAGGCTGATCCCGACAGATATAATGTTATCGCTGTTTACTACGATCCCGCTGGTGCTTATGAAGAAACTTTAGGTCTTCACCACTGGGGTTGGACACTTACTGGACCTGCATGGGCAACTCCTGACCAAATTTTGGTTAATGTTGGTGTCGCAGAATCAGGTTATCCAGTCAAAGCAGTTATCCTTTCCGCTGTTGAAACATGGGCAGGATTCTTAATCTATGCTGGCGATGATGCAACGAAGAAGACTGGTGACTTAAAACCTGATACAGGATATTTCACTAATCAAGTCGTAGGTACAACTGAAGTGGTTTACATTGTCAATGCTGGTGATGCTGTCACTGACAATTCCAATGTCTTCTTAACTCCAGCACAATTTGCTGAAGAAGCATTCTCCTTCAAGTTAATGCCTTACGTTGCTGAAGAAAAAGATGGTACATACGCAGTTGATCCTAATACGATCATTTTAAAGACTAGCGCATCTGTAGCTTCTCCATATCCTGCAGCAACTGATAAAGAAGAAGCACAAGCTATGGTTGAAAGTTGGTTCATGGTTAAAGAAGTTATTTCTGAAGGCGTCTATGGTGAACCTCTTGCCATTGAACGTGTTGACTTTGCAAAGAGCAACACTACATTAAATGCTTTCGTTATCATTTTAGAAGATGCACTTGATAACACCAAAGATTATGAAGTATTCTTCGATCTAGGTTATCCAAGTGAAACATTAACAGAAGCCAAAGAAATTACAGTTACCATTAACTTAACAGTTCCAGCCAATACACCGACTGATGCAGTTTTAAGTGCAGCTGGCGCGTTTAATGGATGGGCACCTGGTACTGCAGAATATGTAGCAACCAAGGTTGATGCAACTCATTACACATTAACATTCACTGTTGAAGTAACTAATCCTTATACAACATTTGAATACAAATGGACTAGAGGAGCTTGGGGCACTGAAGAATTCGTTGAAGGAAATCGCCCATTAGTCGTTCCTAATAACGTAGATTCTATTACATTTGATGATGTTGTTGAAGCATGGGCAGATGTCGAAGCTCCAGCAAATAAATATGCAGCACCAGTTCGCGAAGCGAAACCAAATCTTGCTGCATCAATCGAAGTTGCAATGGATACTATGGCTCCTGAATTAACATTCATCTCTCCTGCAGGCATCGTTGGTGTCGACGCAGCACAAAGAATTATTGATGTTCCTTGGGGACAACCATTTAACCAAAACTTATTCCCAAGATTTAGAGCAAACGATGACCGTGATGGCGACATTACTGCATTCGTCTATGTTCCAAAGGGTGCGAACTCTGTGCTTGATACACGTACAGAAGGTAACTACACCATTATGTTACGCGTAGTTGACAGATGGGGTAACGTCACTGAAGAAACATTTATCTTCAGAGTCGTTAAACCCGCTGCTTAAGGAGGCCAACCATGAAAAAATTACTTTCAGTATTTACTATCTTTTTAATGGTTTTGGTGCTTGTTTCTTGTGAAAAAGATCCCGTTGAACCCACCGTTCCTATTGAAGAAAACGATGGTGAATTAATTGACTTCGGTGACTCTATCGTTCAAAAGTCTAAGATCACTGTATGGATCGATGACGAAGCTGGCGAATATATGCAAGCTGTTATTGCTGAGTTCAACAAAGTATATCCAAATATCGTTGTTGAACATCAACATTATGGTAGCGTTGATGCAAGAGAAATGTTAAAGACCTTTGGTCCATCCGGTAACGGTGCTGACGTCTTCCAATTCCCACATGACCATTTGGCTCAAGCGGTTTTAGAAGATCTCGTCTATCCACTTCCCTCTTCAACTCAAACCAAGATTGCTGAACGCGCACATGAACTTGGTGTAAGTATTGCAACATTAAGTTATGATGAAACTGCTAAATCTTTTGATCCAGCGAGCCCAAATGCTGTTGAAAGACTTTATGCCGTTCCAATGTCTATCGAATCCGTTGGTTTATTCTATAACACTGACTTAATCGAAACTCCAGCTGCAACCTATGAAGAATTACTCGCTGCTGCTGCAATATGGAATGCTGCTCCCGCTGCAGATAATGCAGAAGGTGACACAAGAACCAATGCTCAAAAAGGTTATTATTATTTAGGTACATCTAGCCACTGGGCAGATAGCTACTTCACACAACACATTTACTCAGCATTTGGTTTCTACCCATTTGGTGCAACCCTTGACAATCCATCATCTGTTGGATTCGAATCTCCACAAGCGATTGCTGCACTCACATGGATGGTTAACACATTGAAACCTGCTGTTACCGGAACTGGTCTTCATAACTCCGTGACTGCTGGTGCAAACTTCGAAACAGGTAAGATTCCTTACATTATTGGTGGTCCATGGAACCATGAAGCATACAAGAACGCAGGCGTTCCTTATGCAGTTGCTCCAATGCCAACCATTAACGGTAACCAAACAAAGACCTTTGCGGGTGCAATGATGGCTGCTGTTTATAAGTATTCTGAAAATGTCGAAGATGCAATTAAGTTTGTTGAATTCTTAAATAGTGATGTTGCAATGGCACTTCAATACGAATATAAAGGTAAATTACCAGCCCTCAAAGCTGACTTACTCGAAAACATTGAAGGCGTTAACGAAGATCCACTATTAATGGCAATGGCTGCACAACTCGAAACATCAATTCCAATGCCAACCATTCCACAAGTCACTTATTACTGGGGTCCAGGTGAAACCATGATTATCCAAGTTTGGAACAATGGTGTCGCTCCAGCCACAGCAGCTGCTACCGCTGAACAATCCTATCGTACAGCGAGAGATTTAGCTGGCGCTTAATCGATCAAATTTAGTAATCACAATAAGCTATGATGAAGGCGGCATCTTGCATGCCGCCCTCATTTAGTTTTTATTTGGAGGTATCCATGAAAGCTTGGAGTGTCATTAAAGCGATTTTATCAGGTCTCGTTTGGGGACTTGGGCAATTATTGAATAAACAGTTTCTCAAAGCGACACTATTTTTCATCGTGTTCGGTCTTTTTGTAGGAATTGAACTCGTATCCAGCCGTTATTTTGAGGAGATTGATCCTTACGATAAGATGGTAGGTAAAGATTTTGAAGACTTGTGGTACATCAATGGGTTTTTACCTGAGTACAACTTTGACAATGTGAATTACCAACCCTTTGATGATTTCATCGTTGAGATTGGTGGCGAACAAAATCTCACCGAGGAACTCTTTATTCAGTTCTTGGCAAAAGATATTGTGGAGAATAATCCGATTACCTATCGGAATATTATCACCAATGAATCTTTTTTAGCATCTGAATTTGACGATACAGGAAAAGAACATCTCTTCAGACGTCAAACGCTTTATAAAGATGCAAATGGTATCTTATATGCAGAAAGAGAAGTCCCCCAAGAAGTCGGTGGTGGAACACGTAAAGAATACGTCGAAACAACCCTTTTAACCGGAGTTCTTAATGAAAACAATATTTTACTTAGTCGTGATAACCTCACCGTATTTAGCAAGTCAGGTGAAGTCTATCGATTAAATGGCGAATATTATGTCCGCGCAACAGACGATGGATCAACCATCTTGATCAATTTGTTCACCGATGAGATTATTCCTAATACAAGTGCTACCCGTCTGACTGTCAAAGGACCGCTTTATCGTCTTAATGGCAATATCTATGAATATTTTGAACCAGGATTAATTTATAATTCTGCGCGTCTTCAATATAAAGAAACACCTATATTTGTCGCATTGCGTCAAGCGATGATTAATACATATTCTTTCACGTGGAATGAATATACACAATCTGATTATACGCGTTTAATGCTTAAGGTCTATTTTGAAATTCATCCTGAGATCAAGGAATCATTTGAAACTGAGTTTAATAATTTCTTCTTTGATCAAGCAGGTGTCTTTGTTCGTGGTTACTGGGCAGTCATTACCTTAGGGACCACATATAAAGTCAATTATACCGGCCATATGGCACTCTATGAAGCGATGGTGGGAACATCAACAGCGCAACATACGATGGTTAATCTTCCTCAAGTACAACCTTTAGAAGAAGTGCCCATTCGTGGACACGTATCTACGATGTTACTCTTAGAAGGTTTGATTGGTGTTATTGGTTCGTTGATCTTCTCAGTATTTATGATTTGGAGCATTCGTGATGCTTATAAAGTCGCAGAAGCGAAACGTAAAGAAGAACTTGTATTAAATGACATTGCCTACTTAAAAGATGTCTATGAAGGTTCCTTTGAATACATTATTCTGTTCTTCCCCATCGTCGTCTTAGCCTTTATTTCTATCATGCCCATCGTCTTTGGATTCGTCATGGCATTTACCAATATTGCAGGAAACGCTTCAATGGAAGACACCTTCGACTGGGTTGGATTATCTAACTTCTTCGCACTCTTTGATTTCACATCGAATCTTGGTTCATCCTTTGGTGTTGCGTTCTGGAATGTCCTCCTTTGGACAATCATATGGGCGATTTTCTCAACATTTACTGTCTTCTTCGGTGGGTTTATCCAGGCACTCATTCTTAATAGTGAGCATGTCGTTTTCCGTAAATTATGGCGTACCATTTTGATTTTACCATGGGCGATTCCAGCGTTGCTTTCACAGATGGTATTCTCTGTCATGTTCAACGAAAACGGCTTTGTTAACCAATTCTTACAGGATGTTGGTCTCTATCAAGCATTCTTTGATTTGGGCTTATTAGGACAAAATTTCGAATCACTATCTGGTATTATGAAGTACTTGTATTTGGGTCCTGATAACATTCAATGGTTCTCAAATCCATTCAATCCAACCTTTGTTAGAACGACATTGATTGTGGTTAATATCTGGTTGGGATTCCCTTACTTTATGGCATTAATGACTGGGGTTATGACTGCAATTGATGCGACTCTTTATGAAGCAGCTGATATTGATGGTGCTAATAGGTTCCAAAAAATCTTCAAGATCACCATGCCACTCGTACTCTACTCTACAGCTCCAATTCTCATTATGACATTCTCAGGTAACTTTAATAACTTCGGGGTTATTTACTTTATCACAGGTGGTGGACCCAATGCTGGTCAAGCCTCGAGAGGTTATGCCGGAGATACCGACATCTTGATTTCATGGATGTATAAATTAACAGTTGATTACTCGACATATAACATGGCATCCGTATTCTCTGTGCTGATCTTCTTGTTCGTCGGATCGATTACCGCGTGGAATCTATCGAGAACACGTGCATTCCAGGAGGACTAATCATGAATCCATTCATCTTATTAGTGATTGTCTATCTCGTCTTACTGATCGTTTGGGTTAATCAAGGTACTGTCTACGATTTGATGATTAAAAAAGGTTATGAGGGTGGTAAATACAGATTCTTATCGTTTATTCCTATTCTCGGTAATCTTTACTACATTAATCTTCAATCCATGACGGATGTGGATATTAGAGAAGTTAAACATCTCTTTACCTTTGATATTTTAGGCAAGCGTATCCTTCTTTATGCTGGATTACTCCTACTTGGATTCATCATTTTGATTCCTACATCGTTCGTGATTTATCGTTCCTTCTTTAATAATTTGTTGCAATCATTGCTCATCATCTATGGCATCATCATCGTCATTTTGTTACATCAAGGTTTAGTCGTGGATTATGCGAGCAAAAAAGGATATGAAGGCAAAGAAGTCGGCTTGATGGGGCTCATCCCTGTGTATGGGTTCATCCATTTCAAAGTCCTTCCTAAGCGTCGTAATGTCTCCTTAAAAGCCATTCAGGACATCTTTAAACCGGGATATCTCATTCAAAAGATACTTGTTTATGCACAAATCACACTCGTTGCAGTTATTGTCATTGTTCCGGTTGTCTACATCTTTGGTATGGCATTCTCAGATATTCGTACCGCTATCCCCAACACGATCTGGCCTGAAACACCATCTTGGGAAGCATTTAGATTCCTCTTTGAAGAAACGAACTTTACCCGTTGGTATTGGAACACACTTTCCATTGCCCTGATCAATATGTTTGTGGGAACCATCTTAATTACAGGTGCAGCATACGTATTCGCACGGTTTAGTTTTAAAGGTAAAAAAGCAGGACTCCTCACCATCTTAGTCTTACAAGCATTCCCATCTTTCATGGGACTCATCGCGATGTATGTCTTGTTCTGGAAATTTGGACTTCTAGGGCAACCAAGAGCACTTTCTATCCTCTATATCGGTGGTAGTATTCCAGGTAATTTATGGCTCATCAAAGGATTCCTTTCACAAATTCCTAAGGATCTCGATGAATCAGCAATGATTGATGGTGCATCAAAGATCCAGATTTTCTTCAAGATTATCTTGCCGCTTGCTGTCCCAATCTTGACGTTCGTTGCCGTATCGATGTTTATGGGTCCTTGGATGGATTACTTACTTCCAGGTTATCTCTTACGATTTAAACCTGCGGGAGCCCCACAAGATTATGATATTACCAATCAGTGGACACTTGCCGTTGGCTTGTTCAAGTTCATCAATGATATCAACTATCGTAACTACTCAGCGTTTGCTGCTGGTGCTCTGATGGTCGGTATTCCAATCACCATTCTTTATATGCTTTTCCAACGTTACTTAATCGAAGGCATCATGGCAGGTGCAACAAAAGGGTGAGCATTCCTCACCCTTTTTTTTGGTGTAAATAAAAACGGTATCATATAAACCATTATATGGTTTTCATGATAAAATAGTCGTAGATATATGTTAAGGAGACAACTATGAATTCAATATTTAAGAGTAAAAATGCCTTTAAAACGGCGTTTTTGGCTGGTCTTAAGGAGCGTCATGGCGTTGAACTAAATCAATCGGATGTTTACCAACGTTATACAGTGCTCGCTTCGCTTCTAGAAGCGGAGTTAGATGGTCAAAAAGGAATCACTGAACAATACGTCAAAGATCATCAAATGAAGAAAACTATCTACTTTTCGATGGAATTTCTCATGGGTCGACTGATTACCAATAACCTTTACAACAGTGGTCATTATCAAGTCGTAAGCGATGTGTTTAAGGAATTGGGTATCGATTTAAATGAAGTGGAAAACAGTGAAGCGGATGCCGGTTTAGGCAATGGTGGTCTTGGAAGACTTGCAGCTTGCTTTTTAGATTCAGCCGCTTCTGTGGGATTACCGCTTTATGGCAATAGTCTACGCTATCAACATGGTTTTTTCATGCAAGAGATCAAAAATCATCGCCAAGTTGAACTACCTGATCCCTGGTTAGATAAACCATTTATTTGGGAAAAGCGGATTGATAAAGATGCGATTGAAATTCCTTTATTTGGATATGTGGAAAATACACGTCTAATCAATCCACAATGGATTAAAGCCGTTCCTTATGATGTCAATATCGTCGGTGATCAAAATGGTGTGGTGACAACCCTTCGCCTTTGGTCGACTGAACCCTCTGATCGCCAAGAAGTGAAGAGTGAAGAGTACGTCAGAATGACACGAAGAATTTGTGATCAGCTTTATCCAGATGATTCAACCGAAGAAGGAAAGACATTAAGACTCATGCAATCCTATGTGTTCAGCGCTGCAGGTGTCAAAAATGCCATCAATGAGCATAAAGCTTTAGGCAGAGATGTTAGAGAATTTCCGGATTATTATACCTTCCAGATCAATGATACGCATCCGACACTCATCATTCCTGAAATGATGCGCATTCTTATGGACGAAGAAGGCATTGGTTACGAAGAATCTTGGCACATAACCCAACGGACGTGTGCGTTTACCAACCATACGATTTTAGCAGAAGCTTTAGAAAAATGGAACATTCAGATTTTCAGAAACTTACTTCCTCGCATCTATGAAATCGTAGCTGAAATGAATCGTCGTTTCAAGTTCATCCTTGAATCCGATGGTCGTTTTAATAAAGAACAGATTTACTTAATGGGTCTTATTGGACAAAATCATGTTCGTATGGCACACATTTGTATCTATGGTTCTTTTTCGATCAATGGTGTCGCTGAGCTTCACACCAATATTTTGAAAAATATTGAAATGCGCAATTTCTATCATCTCTATCCGCTCAAGTTCAACAACAAAACCAATGGGATTACCCATCGTCGTTGGTTGATTCATTCCAATCCTGAACTTGTCAGCATCTTAGATGAAAAAATTGGTACCGCATGGCGTAAAGATTTAACTCAGCTCGTTAAATTCGACCAATTCAGATTTGATCGCGATGTTCAATTCAAGGTTGATCTCATGAAACGTGCGAAGAAACAAGCACTCGCAGATGTCATTTTTAAAGATACTGGAGTTCAACTTAGTGTCGACAGCTTATTTGATATTCAGGTTAAACGTCTTCATGAATATAAGCGTCAACTTATGAATATTCTTCATATCATTTATGTCTACCAACGTTTGAAGACAGATCATGAGTTTAGAGAAACTTATTATCCACATTCATTTATTTTTGGTGCTAAAGCTGCTCCTTCCTACGTGATGGCGAAATCGGTGATTGAACTCATCGATACCGTGGCTGATATCATCAATAATGATCCTGAAACCAATGAACTTCTCAAAGTGGTTTTTGTCAGAAACTACAATGTTACCTATGCTGAATACATCATGCCAGCTGCAGATCTTTCTGAACAGATTTCTACCGCGACCAAAGAAGCATCAGGAACAGGAAACATGAAATTCATGATGAATGGTGCCATTACGATTGGAACCCTTGATGGGGCAAATGTGGAAATCGTGGAAAAAGCTGGATACGAAAACGAAATTATTTTCGGTCTGTCTGCAGAAGAAGTCACGAAACTTCACACGTTCAACCATTACAAACCAAGAGAGATCTTTGATCAAGATCCCAGACTTCAAAAAGTCTTCCAATTCATCAGAAAACTCAATCCTAACCCACAACATTTTGACTATATTTTGAATGCCCTCTTAAACAGTGACTACTTCCTCGTCATGAAGGATTTTGCAAGTTATGTCAAAGCACATGAAGTCGCGAACAGTGCGTATAAAAATCGTACACGTTGGCTCGCGATGTCGATTGCAAATATTGCGAACTCAGGATTCTTCACTTCGGATCGTACCATTGAACAATACAATCAAGACATTTGGAAATTAAAACATATCACATTATAAACTAAGGTGAGACTATGGCTAGAAAAACGGATATTAATTTACGTTCGATGACGTTTTATCAAGTCTTTCCCAGACAGCATTCCAAGAAACAAAACTTTCAAGGAATTCAAGAAGATCTTGATCGCATCAAGAGTTTGGGAGTCGATGTCATCTATCTCTTACCGATTCATCCGATTGGGAAAAAAGCAAGAAAGGGCAGCCAAGGCAGCCCTTATTCCATTATTGACTACTATCAAATCGATCCACTTTACGGAACTTTAGATGATTTTAAAGCACTTATTCAGGCTGCACATGAACGGAACATGAAAGTCATGATGGATATCGTGTTCAATCATACCTCAAGAGATTCAGTCTTGGTGAAAACAAAGCCTGATTGGTTCTATAAGAACGAAAAAGGTGAGTTTGCGAATCGTGTTGGGGATTGGAGTGATATCACGGATCTGGATTTTAAGCACCGTGCAGTCTGGGATTATTTGATCGATGTGCTTTTGTATTGGGCAAAAATCGCAGACGGCTTTCGCTGTGATGTTGCACCATTACTACCGCTTGATTTTTGGTTAGAAGCACGAGCAAAAGTGGATCAGATTCGTCCCGACTTTATCTGGTTAACGGAATCTGTTCATCCAGGTTTTATCAAGTATCTACGCGATCTTGGTTATGAATGTTCAAGTGATAGTGAGATGTATCAAGCTTTTGACATGTGTTACGATTATGACATTTTTGATCTGATGAATGACTATTTGGCGAACCCCAAGAAGTTAAAGGATTGGCTTGAAGCGATTATTCATCAAGATGTGATCTATCCGAAAAATTATGTGAAATTAAGAAGTTTTGAAAATCATGATCAACCTCGCTTGAGATCCAAGGTCAGAGATCATGATCATTTCATCATGATGCTCGCATTGAACTTCTTTCTCAAAGGGGCTGCATTTATCTATGCAGGAGAGGAACATGAAGTCTCAGTGACCCCAAGTTTATTTGAAGATGACCTTGTCCCATGGAATACCTCTCAATCCATCGAACCACTGATTAAACGTTTAGCATCCTTGAAGAAACAACCCATTTTTGTAGAAGGAAACTTCAATTATCACGCCCATGATGAGGTCGCGATGTTTTCATACACCTATCAACATCAATTTCTTTTAGGTATTTTTAATCTTGAACAAGCCGTTTCGATTAAGGTCCCCTTAATTGATGGCATCTATACCAACTTTTATGATGAATCTGAAGTCATCGTCAAAGACCAAACGATTGAACTCAACCAAAAACCAATTATTATTGACACATTAAAGGAACACATACGATGAAAGTATTTATTGATGATTTTACCCTTATTCGCGTTGAAACTACCCTTCAGGTGTTTCAAATTTCACTCACTGATCATACCATCCACTTTCTCAAGCGCGAAGGAAATCATCAGTATTTTACCACTGAGCGTCCGATTGAACTTCATCTTCATGATCATATCACGATCAATCAAGCAGTCTATCCACTCTATATTGGTCTTGTCACATTGACCAAAGAGTTTGAAAGAAGATTTCGTTATGATGGACCCCTCGGTGTGGATTATCAAAAGAGTTCTACACGCTTTGCAGTCTTTAGCCCAGTCGCTAAAGAGATTTTTGTCGTTATTGATGACATTGAATACCCCATGGTTTATCATGAACCCATTTGGGAACGCGTGATCGATGGCGATTTTCATGGAAAAAAATATATCTATAAGGTACGCCTTGTTGATCAATATGATTACGTCCATGATCCTTATACAGTCGCTGCAGCAACCGATGGGTCCTATATTCTCGATTGGTCATCATTAGTAAAGATTAATCCATCCCCCATTCAACTGAAAAACTATACAGATGCAGTGATCTATGAAGGACATATCAGAGATTTAACCATCCATACGGATGTTCCTCATGCCGGTCTTTTTGATGGCATCATTGAGCACAGTAAGATCTTTAAAGGTTCTGTTTTAGATTATATCAAACGTTTAGGTATGACCCATCTTCAACTTCTACCCATCTTTGATTTTGATGGTGTGGATGAAAAGGAGAAAGGTAAAGCGTACAATTGGGGATATAATCCCGTTCAATACTTCGCGTTAGAAGGATGGTTTTCCAAGGATCCCGATAATCCCATCGACCGGATAGAAGCGATGCGTAAATTAGTCAATGAAGCGCACCGTTTGAGATTAGGTGTCAATATGGATGTGGTCTATAACCACGTGTTCTCCAGACATACCTTTGCCTATGATTATCTCGTTCCAGGGTATTTCTACCGTCATGACAAATCTGCCAAAGGGACGAATGCCTCTTATTGTGGAAATGACGTAGAAACACGCAATTATATGGTCAGAAAGCTGATTGTTGATAGTTTAATCCATTGGGTAGAAAATTATCAGATTGACGGATTCCGTTTTGACCTGATGGGCTTAATGGATCTTGATACCATGAATTTAATTGAAAAAGAATTAAAAAAGAGACATCCATATCTGATGCTTTATGGCGAAGGTTGGAATATGATGACCGAAGTTCCCGCTAAACAACGACCCAACATGGGCAATCAAGCGTTATTTCCTAGTTATGCCCACTTCAATGATTTCTTTAGAAATACGATGAAGGGTGAACTTCATGGTCCAGGATTAGGGTTTACCATGGGCAATCAATCGTTGATGTTACGCGCGATGGATGCCATGATTGGAAGTCCTCAGATGTTTACCTCACAAAATCAATCGATCAACTATGTTGAATGCCATGATAATATGACGTATTTCGATAAGTTATTACAATCCTGTGGATATGAAAAGGAACGGTTTAAAGATTTCCAAGATTTTGCCAATCATGTCATTGCCATTGCTCAAGGGATTCCCTTCTACCATGCAGGTCAAGAATTTTATCGTTCTAAAAAAGGTGTTGAAAACTCATACAATAGTCCTGATGACATCAACCACATTCTTTGGAATACTAAAAGCGAAAGCGTTAAGAAATTAAAAGCTATTCTAAAGATACGCAAACGCTACAGTATGTATCGTAAAGCCAAAGGGCTAGATCATGTGGCGATCTTTAAAGAAGCAAATTTGATTAAATACGTATTAGAAGACAAAAAGCATTCAATTGTGCATTACTTAAAACATGATCATAAGATTGAAAAACTTCCTCTTGAAGGGGGAACCATTCTCTTTCATTCACAAGATATCTTTATTGAAGAAAATCATATGTTTGTCGATAAACCAGGAGTCTATATCATTTTGATTCATAAAGTCTAAGGAGGTTTTTATGCGTCCTATTCTCGAACATGATGTCAATCTGTATTTACTAGGTAAGCATGATCAAGCTTACGAGTTTTTAGGATCCCATCTCATCAAAAACGCTCAAGGAAAGATTGTTTCAACCGAATTTACTGTTTATGCACCCAATGCTAGTGAGGTGCGTTTGGTTTCATCATTCAATCAGTATGAAGGATGGAAACATGTCTTAACTAAGGTTCATCCCATGGGATTTTGGCGGATTGAGATTCCTGGGGATCATCTTTGGGCAACCTATAAATATGAAATTCATACGCCTGATCACCGCATCATCTATAAAGCAGATCCTTTTGCCCACTATGCGGAAGAAAGACCCAATACCGCCTCCAAAGTCACGGATATCCATGGCTATGCATGGCATGATGAAACTTGGTTTTATCAAAAGAAAAAGGTCTATCAAGAACCTTTACTCATTTATGAAGTGCATTTAGGGTCCTGGCGCCGCAAATTTGGTGGCTACAAGCCATATAATGAAATCGTTGATGAACTCATCACCTATGTCAAAGAACAAGGGTTTACCCACGTCGAACTCCTCCCAATCTATGAATATCCCTTAGATGATTCATGGGGTTATCAAGGAACTGGGTTTTTCGCACCCACATCACGTTATGGTGTCCCGATGGATTTCATGTATTTTATTGATCGGATGCATCAAGCGGGGGTTGGGGTCATCTTGGACTGGGTCTTAGGTCATATTTGCAAGGATGCTCATGGGTTATCATTCTTTGATGGCACACCTCTATATGAATTCAATGATCAAGATCGACGTGAAAATGTCACTTGGGGTACGGATAATCTTGACTTTTCGAAAGGGATTACCCGTAGTTTCATGCTATCGGCTCTAAATTTTTGGGTTGATTATTTTCACGTGGATGGATTTAGAATTGATGCAGTTTCCAACCTTATTTACTATCTAGGGAATAAAGATAAAGGTGTCAATCATGATGCCATCCAGTTTATTAGACAACTATCCTTTCATCTTTTTGGAAAAGATGATCGTATCCTATTAATGGCAGAAGATTCCACGGATTATCCCTATGTCACCCATCCTGTATCTTCAGGTGGTATCGGATTTAATTACAAATGGAATATGGGATTTATGAATGACGTATTGCGGTACTTTAAAGAAGATCCCATCCATCGTAAATTTCACCATGACAAAATCACATTTGGTTTAGTCTACGCCTTTAATGAACAGTTTGTACTTCCATTCTCCCATGATGAAGTGGTCCACATGAAAGGATCACTCGTCAACAAGATGCCTGGGGATTATTTTCAAAAAATGGCAAATTGGCGCTTGCTCATGACGCTTTGGATGACCCATCCAGGGAAAAAGTTGTTGATGATGGGTCAGGAATTTGCGCAATTCTCCGAATGGAATTTTAAAGGTGAACTTGATTGGCATCTCTTTACCTACCCTGCGCATGATGCAGCAAATCGGTTCTTTAGAGATCTCGCACAAGTCTATCGCCATCACGATGCCCTCTATCAATATGATCATCATCCTAAAGGTTTTGAATGGTCTGTTGTCGATGATCAAGCACAAAGCGTGTTTGCCTATCTTCGAAGAAGTGACGTAGAAACACTAGTCATCGTCTTAAACATGACGCCTAATGTGCATGAGTTTTATGAGATTGGTGTCCCTTTTGAAGGCATCTATGAAGAAATATTAAATAGCGATAAAGAGATTTATTTTGGTAGTGGTCAATACAATGGCTTACCCATCAAAGCGATTAAGGGCAATAAAAATCAATTTCCCTATTATATTAAACCGAAAATCGGACCACTTTCCGGCATGATATTCCGCTATAAAGGTAAAAAATAAGCTTGAGGAACTCTCCTCAAGCTTTTATTTTGTCGTTTCTCGTTCAATTAATTTGACGTCGATGATATCATGCAAACTTTCGAGTTCAACCCCACGAATGAGTCGTGTTAGATTGATGAACGACTGTTTACCCATGAAGTTTACCGATTGATGAATTGTGGTAATCGAAGGAGAGACCCATTTGGAATAAGGGGTATCATCATAACCAACGAGTGACACATCTTTCGGTACTTTTTTGCCTAGTTTTTGCAAGATATTTAATGTTGCAAAGGCAAGTGTATCGGAGAAGGTGAAGATACCATCCACATGAGGATTATTCTTTAGGACTTCTTCAATCAAACGCGTATC
This sequence comes from uncultured Acholeplasma sp., assembly GCA_937868795.1. Taxonomy (GTDB): domain Bacteria; phylum Bacillota_I; class Bacilli_A; order Acholeplasmatales; family Acholeplasmataceae; genus Peloplasma. The sequence goes on along the minus strand of CALMNM010000153.1, from coordinate 2,946 downwards.
TGGGCTAACAAGGTCAAAATCAAATATATCAGCGTATAAATCATGTTTTTTAATCTCATTTAAGAAACCAATGGTACGTTCCATCGTTGTTAATAGGAACGAGGGTCCTCTAAACACGATCAAATGTTTCGCTCCCGATTTAATCAAACGTTGTGCTGCAAGCATCCCTCCTTTGACATTATCAGAGGTGATGGATGGAATATTTTCATCCAGAATATGGTCGACGGTGACCACAGGGATATTGAGTTCAGCGAGTTTATCACGGTTGGAAAAGTTTGAAGCAATGATGAGTCCCTCAATATTATATTGTTCGAAGAACTTCAAATATTCAAGTTCACGATCTGGGTCATCTTGGGTATGACAGAACATGATTTTATACCCATATGCTGCCGCTTGAGATTCAATACCTTCTAAGAGTTCACCATAAAAAGAGGGTCCGATATGGGGAACAATCACCCCAATAATTTTTGAACTGCGGTTAGTTAAACTTCGGGCAAGTTGATTAGGGATAAAGCCGAGTTCCTTGATCGTTTTATTGACGAGATCTTTCGTCTCTTCGTGGACATAACCTTTTTGGTTGATGACACGGGAAACGGTTGAGACACTCACATTCGCACGTTTAGCAACATCTCGAATCGTTGGTTTCATAGAGTTTCCTTTCTTTGAAGCAACATAAAACTATAGGCTCCTACGTTCATTGTATCACGAAGTGTGATGATTTGATGACTTAGTATATCAAGATAGGTTCCTTGATAGGCTTTGGGAATGGTAACCATCCCAGACTTAGGTTCGTTATACATCATGACAAGAATCTCAGTTTCTGAATCCTTTTTCGTAAAGAGAAGTGCGTTGGATTCGAGGAAATGATAATCGGGTTCCCTCATCACAGGGAAAGTCTTTCTCAAGGAAATCAACGCCTTGGTAAACTGAAAGAAATCTTGATCGATATCTTCTTGATTCCAGAGCATACAACGGCGATTATCAGGGTCATGTTCACCTGTCATACCTACTTCATCCCCATAGTAAATATTTGGTGCTCCTGAGGATAAAAACATGAAAAGATAAGCAAGTTTCACCCGTCTAGGATCATCTTTTAGACGTCTTTTAATACGGATCGTATCGTGACTTCCCACTAAATTGAACATATTTTCCATGACGTTTTTCGGGGTTTGTGCTAAGTAATTTTCAATCATATCAATGAATGTTTCTTTATTAAATGTGTGATCCAAGTATTTCCATACAGGATAAATCAGATCATAATTCATCACGGAATCAAGTTGATCTCCTCGTAACCAAGGAATGGAAGAATCCCAGTTTTCGCCAAGGATAAATGTCTCTTTTTTCGCCTTTCTTGAGACATCTTTGATCTTTCTTAAGAAGTCATGAGAGACTTCATTGGACACGTCTAAACGCCAACCATCAATATCATGTTCCTTGATCCAATAGGTGATGACAGACAGGAGATGCTCTTCAGCAATCGGGTTCGCTGTATTCCATTTTGGCATCACAGGGGTGAAGGCAAAAGTCTTAAAATTTAGTGGAATCCCATGATAGTTAATTGGCTTACCTAGGCTATCTAAAGGAAAATTAACCACAGGATATTGATCGATAAAAAAGCAATCTTTATATTGGCTCTTTTCACCATTTTGTACGACATCTTGAAAGAAGGGATGATAGTAACCACAGTGATTAAAGACCCCATCAAGCATCACTTTGATACCTAACGCATGCGCTTTTTTAACCATCGCTTTAAACTCATCATTCGTCCCAATTTGAGGGTCTATTGAAAAATAATCGGTCGTGTCATATTTATGGGCTGAAGGCGAGGTAAACATCGGTGTAAAATAGATACCTGTGACACCGAGATCAGAAAGATAAGGAAGTTTTTCCATGATCCCTAAAATGCTACCTCCATAAAGTTCGTGGTTGTTCACTGGAAGTTTACCCCAGGGTAGATCATGATCATCACCTATACGATAGAAGCGATCAGGAAATATTTGGTACCAAATCGTTTCTTTCACCCAGCTTGGTGTATGATGCAAATCCTCTTGATTGAGATATGGGAAATTATAGTATTCAGTCAAATCGTATTCTTGATATAATTCTTTCTCATTTGCAAATTCTCTGACCCGTTTAGGACCAAAAAGATACGTATGATTGGGTTCTTCAAGGATGAAGGCATATTTCGTTCTAAAGTGATCAGGTTTAATAGAAACGAAGTAATAATCAAAGTCAAGGGTTTGGTAACGCTTGTCCATGACAGTGATCTCATGTTTCCATGACATCTTGTCAGCACCTTTTAGTTTATGCCACGAAAAAGGGTCTCCATGAATGCATGAGACCTTCGTTAAGTCATTTTTACCTGTGCGCAGCACAAGGTGGAGAGTATCTTTATCATAGGCATACGCATACTCAGATTTTGCTTGATGCCACAACGCTAAACGATTCATTTTTATCACCAGGGTTATTATATCATGGGGCATGCGAAAGTTGCGAAAATCATAAAATATGAAACCGCTAACATTATCGTCAGATTTAATCATCCATGATACAATGAGTATGTCAAAAGGAGTCGACAACATGCAGCGATTTTGGTGGATGGAAAGTGTCGGTTACCAGATCTATCCGAAGAGTTTTTATGACAGCAACGACGATGGCATCGGTGACATCAAAGGCATTACGCAAAAATTAGATTATTTAAGTAAACTCGGGATCAATTTGATATGGATTTGTCCTTTTTATGATTCACCCATGGTCGATAACGGTTATGACGTGAGAAACTATTTTGACGTCGCAAAAGAGTTTGGAACGATGGATGACGTCAAAGAACTCATTGAAAAAGCACATGAAAAAGGAATCAAAATTATTTTAGATTATGTGTTAAATCATACCTCAGATGAACATCCCTGGTTTATCGAAGCGAAATCAAGCAAAGAAAATCCCTAT
>CALMNM010000152.1 GCA_937868795.1 uncultured Acholeplasma sp. | reverse complement strand
CATATGATTGATGCGTTACTCATCCTAGCCGATGGTAATGAAGCACTCCTAGTCTCTGCTATTTCGACGGATATTACGTTAGGACAACTCAATGGTATAACTGAAAATGAATCCTTGATTATGCAGAAGTTGATCAGTGATTCGATCATTGATTCCGTTGGCGTCGCTAAAGTACCTGATGATGCATACTTGCTCGATACTCCAGGTAACAACTTGAAGACTACTGAAGTGGATGAAATGATTGATGCGCTCTATATTCTTGCCTACGATCCACTCAATCCAGGTCAAGATTTGGATGATGTAAAAGTCTCAGCTGTCAATATCAATGTAACCGTGGGACAAACGCAAGATCTGAAGACCAACGGTTCTGTGATTATTAAGCAAGTCATCTCTGATTCGATTGTAGATATGCTCACCGCTCCAAAGATACGTCAAACAGCCTATATCAATAGTGATCCAAACTTGAGATTAACCAATGATGAAATAGGTTACATGATCGATGCGATTTACATTCTCGCTGATGGCGATGAAGATGTCTTAGTGACCAGCATTACAGTCAATGAAAGCACACTCGCTATCGATACATTACAACAATTTAATGAAAATTCAATTATTCTTAACCGCTTGATTTCAAATGCGGTGATCACAAGTTTAGGTTCTGCTGATATTCCTGATGAATCCTTTGAAGATGATGTAGCAAGAACTGACCTTGTCCGTCCTGAAATTGATGCGATCTTAACCGCACTTGACACCTTAGGTATTGGTACAGGTGGTGCAGGAACGATTACCACTGCTTCGCTCACGTTCGATGAAATCGATAGCGTGATTGCCATTGGTACGACCGACTTAATCAAGTACCCACTTGGCTTCTCACCGATTGTTGTTCATATCTTATCGACACCGATGATTTCTGCGGTTAGTGATATTAGAAGTGGTCATGATTATGGTGTTCCAACAACCGCTTATCGCAACACCAATGACTTGCGTCATGATGAAATTGAAGGTTTAATTGCAGCCCTCAAACTTATTGGCAACGTTGCACCAGAAGATGAAGATACAACGACGATTGCCGATGTCACCATTGATCCAAACTCATTTAATGGCACGATGATTAGCAATCTAGTTGCTCTTGATAAACTCATCGTTTACCGCTTGATTTCTAAGGGTATTAATGATTCCTCGATTGATACAGATGAATCTCATGTCACCGACATCAATGCTCGAAACTACGACCCAGGTCTACCTGTTACACCGCTAGTTTATGACATTAAGATTGCAGAAATGAGTCATATTGCAACTTCAATGAACATTCTTGGTATATCTTCAATTGCAAATGTTGCAAGTGAAATTACATTAACAACACTTGAAGGATTGTCGAACTCCGATGTTGAAATTCTTGTAGAAGCAAATACAGATGGTCCAAACACGATCATTTACTACATCATAGCAAGTACTGTTGACCCGATGAATAATGTTTATGATTTAATTGATCCATTTAATGCTAACGATTATTACTTCATGAATCCTGGTAGAATTCGCTTGCTCAGAAGTTCAATCCAGGCAGCGATAGATTATCTTGAATCGTTGTAATTACACAAAATGAAAAATCCCCTTGCGAGCAATCGCAGGGGGATTTCATTTTACATATCTCATTTATGCCTTATTAGTTTAACTATAACTAAGAAGAAGATTATCAATCCAACCAATGCCATCCCCCAATAACTTATCATCAATATAACACTTGATATCGATGAAAATATGATTGACAAGTTTATACATAAGAAGAAGCATAATATTGCTACCGTAAGGTGCTTATAATTGAATGTATGGTTTAGAGGAATTAACTCGTCTGAAGTTTTCCTTGATAATCTTAACATCAAGAAAAACAACACATAAAACCCGATGATCATAATATATGAAATGAGTTCACTTGGGAAGCGTTCAGGAACAAGGACAATTCCTCCAAATAGGTAGATGATCATTAAGATAACATACATCAATTTAGGAATCTTCTCTAGTTCGGTAAGTGGGATTAGCTTCTTTTTTGATAATAGGACTAAGATAAAGATGATCAAAAGTGTACCGAAAGGGGCTAAATTACCACTCATCAAATCGTATTGGTTTCCATTTGCAACAAAGGATGAAACGATGATTATTCCTATAAGGATATGTCCCATGTGCTTTTTCATACGTTCAAATACACGTTGATGATTTTCAAGAATCTTTGAAGTGATCCATTCATAGGTTAGGATAGGAAGTATAAATGAAAATATAGGATGCCAGAAAAAGACTAAGATGATAAACTCTAGAGGTGCGATACCTAACCATGGACCGAATGCAGGACCCGATTCATTCATGTATCCAGCCCAAAGAACTTTGGTAATCACTGCTTCATAAAGCGAAAAAATCATGCCAAATATATAAAGTTGATAAAGCTTCGTTCTTTTGAGCCTGAGTGCAATATTCATCAAGATGATGGTATGTAGTAAATATAATGGTAATGTATAAAAGACGCCAAAGGGGTTTAAATACCATAGTTGTGATGCTCCAGACAGAATTTCTGCATAAAACATCGAAAGCATTCCAATCAACATATATGATATGAATTTTCTCATAGGAAATGACCTCTCATTTTCCCTTATTATACGCTAAATAAGAGCAACAAAAAAGAGATGGTTCTTCCATCTCTTTTTCTATTTATATCTGTGATGCCATTTTTTCAAGTTTTTCAATCTGTTCTTTTGAACCCACAACAATCAGTTTATCTTCTAATCTCAAAACCTCATCTGCTTTTGGATTGAAAATAAACTCATCCTCATTCCGTCGTATCGCGAGGACGATCAGTCCTGCTTTATCTGCGATCTCAGAGTTTCTCAGTTTTCTTCCAATTAATTCCGATCCTTCAAAAATGATGACTTCTTCCATATTGATCGACATATTTTTCGTGTCGATGATATTATCAACGAAGAACTGAACATGAGGGCTTAGCATGAGATTAGCCATCTTTTTACCACCGATTTCATCAGGAGATACGACGTTGTTTGCTCCTGCACGAATAAGCTTTTTTCTAGATGATAATTCATGGTTTCTCGCAATGATATGAAGTGATGGATTCAAGACTCTCGCTGTAAGAACAACAAAGACGTTGTCTGCATCTGTAGGTAGTGTGGTAATTAATCCTGAAGCTTCCTTAATCCGAGCCGTGAGCAATGCTTCTTCATTGGTGGCATCATCTTCTATATAGAGGAGATTTAGGTCTTTGAGTTCCTCAATGACTTCAGGGTCATTCTCAATCACGACAAAACTGGCTTCTTTTTTAATCAATTCTTTAATCACGTGTGATCCGGATTCACCAGCACCACAAACGATAATATGCTTTTCTAATTTATCGATTTCTTTCATCATTTTTTTCTTCCTCCACGCTTCATTTATCGTTCCCTCACTTATAATACTGAAGACTTGTGAGAGAAGATATCCTACCAAACCTACGGATACCAAGATGACAAAGATTGCGAATAGTTTCCCCGCAGTTGACATGGTTCCTACGGATTCATAACCCACTGTCGAGATGGTGATGATGGTCATGTATAGAGCATCAATAAACGTTAAGTCTAATGTGATCATAAAACCGAAGATGGCAACGAGTAAAAAGACCACAACAATGATCAGCCACAATGTGATTCGTTTCATCGCATCATCCACCCTTCTTAAAGTCATTATATCATGCACCTTATGTAGTGGTAAAAAAAAGAGCACGATTGTGCTCTAGAGTGACTCAAGAAGATTGATATAAAATTGGACTCCGTGGATGATATTATCGATCGAGATATCTTCATCAAAACCATGAATCTTTTTCAAATCATCTTTGGAAACATCCATGGGAGAAAACTTATACACATGTTCACTAATTTGATGATAATGTCTTGAATCCGTGGTTGCGACCATGAGATAAGGAGCAACAATCACTTCAGGCCATGTTTGATTGATGGCTTTCTTAAGCATGTTGAAGGCATCCCCGAGTTCACTCGTTGGTGTAGCCTCAGAAAGTGCTGTCATGGTCACGTCAATGTTTGGATTTTTAATAATTCTTCGAATGCGTGCCATCACCATCTCTCCGGTATCTTTAGGTCTCAAACGGTAGTTGATGCCAATGACTGCTTCAGAGGGGAGAACATTGATAGCATCACTTCCTGTCGCTAAGGTGAATGCTTGGGTGGTTTTAAACATCGATAAGAATTCGCCACCGGATAGTTTAGCAATCAATTTCACTAAGGGCATGAACAACCATAGATTGGCAAAGAGCATTTTAATGAAAAATGATTTGGAATGAGGGGCAATCGTTTGAAATAAAGCACGAACTGCAGGTGTCATTTTTAAGCGAAAACTGGGATGATTATTGAGCTTTCTAATCGCTTTTGCAAGTTCAGTGATGGCGGATTCCTTGGGAGGTGTGGATGCGTGTCCTCCACGAGATCTCGCGGTGAGGGTAACATTCATAAATCCTTTTTCAGCAATACCAACAACGGCAGATTTTTCCTTAACCCCAGGAAACATGTTTTTGACAATAGCTCCCCCCTCGTCCAAGACGAGAAAAGGAATGATTCCACGGGTCTTTAATGTTTCAACTATGGCAGGAGCAGAAGGACCGAAGATCTCTTCATCTCCTGAGAAAGCAAGATAGAGATCATGTTTGAATTTTTTACCATTGGAGAGTAAATATTCAACGGACTCCATCACCGCATTGAGGGAACTCTTCGTATCAAGTGCACCTCTTCCATACACGCTTTGATCATTAATTCTACCTGAGAAAGGATGTTCTTTCCAACCTTCTTGGGCAGGAACGACATCATAATGTGACATTAATACGATGGGATCTTCAGAAGATTCACCAGGAATTTTAAAAAGCATCCCCCGTTCAACCTCTTCATATGTTGCTTGACTAAGGATATGAGGATAACGCTCTTTGATAAACGTACGAAAACGGATAAATTCATTGGCGTCTTCATGGTGTTTGTCTAGAGACGAGACCGTCTTAAACTGAAGCATTTTCGATAAAGATTCAATCGCATGTTTCTCATCGATGGGATGAAGTTTTTTCATCTCAGGGAAATCTTTGGGAGTAAAACGAAAGGTGCGATATAAGATGATGATGAGAATGAGTGGAATAACAAGCAGTGCATACCAACCCATTAACGTACCAGTCCTTTCTTATATAAAACTCTTGCAACGATAATTGAGATCAACACACCGACTGGGACCATGATACCCACAAGTCCACCGCTTCCTGGAACCGTCACGAAGAAGATGATCATGACGATCAGTGGGATAAGGGCAATTTTCACCTGTTTTGCGATATAGACGATACCAAGTGCTCCGAAAAGAGCGGGAATAATATTATCAAATGCTGGTTTTAAGGCTGGTGATTCCAAAATAGGTGATAGTGGAATGATCAATAGTGCACCGATAAAAATGATCAATGTGGTGATAATTGAAGAAGAAGCCACGGCGAGTGTCGCGATGACATCCCCTTCATCAGTCCCTTTTTTAACACCTAACGCATCCTGTGCATTGAGTGCGGCGGGTACTTTTAGGTTCGTTAAATTTCCAGTCACAAACGCTAAATAGGTAGACCCATTGCCAAGCATGGGTGAGAAAGTAAAAACTTCAATCGTAGTGACTGGCCAGAAAATAATGGCGGTAGCGAAAAATCCTGGGAGAAAGTGCGTTACACTTGGCCAGACGCCGGTAATACTGCTGATTAGGATAGGGCTTGTGATAAATAGTGCGAGCGCACCAAGCATCCAAAGACGTCCTTCAAAATGAATTTGATCTTGATAACTTCTCATCGTTAGCGTACCCCCAATCCTGAAAATAGGATGGCGAGAGCCATCGCAGTGATCATCGAGACAGGAAGTGCATAGTTTTTAAGCCATTCCCATTTATACTTTTTCATCACAAAACCAAGAACCATAATGATGGCTGCTGAACTTAAGAAGACAATCACGCCTAACCAAGAGAAATAAGGATCTGCATTCTCAGGAGTCTTTTCAGCTAAAATATACCCAACAAAGGCAGAGATCATTCCTAAGAAGAGAGCATCCATCAAGACTTGATTCCATGATTGATCCTGTTCACGTTTTTTAGCCATGAATCCGCTTAAACGCTTATAAAAGAAAGGAATAATAATTAATGGAGGTAAACAACCCAGGGTCATAACCCAGAGTGCAGTGATCACCACTTCGGCAGTTAGAGGATCACCAATATTAAGGCCAAAGACACCATTGATGACATTAATCGCTGCAGGAAGTTCGTAGGTAACGGCACCTAAAGTAGCGAGTCTCATCCCAGCGATCATGGATCCAAACACTTTTGATAATGCGACCAATCCAATTAAAATAGCGATCGATGGTGCTAAAGAGAAGATCATGGACGACGTGATAGTCCGATGAATTTGGTCTTTGGTGAATCCTAAAGTAAGTGCACGTTTTCTAGCTTTCAGTAAGGCAACAAACGATTGTGTGAGTACATACAGAAAGATAATGCCCATGATGAGATAGACCCACCACGATGTAAGAAAAGCCATGAAATCACCTCGTCTATATAATTTAATTCAATTATAAACGAAAAAGTGAAATATGTTTGAAAAAACTTGAGACCTTTTACTTTTTAAAGACACGTGATATAGTGATAGTGAGGAGTGATAAGTATGATAGAAGCCATCTATGATCGGATTTCCGTGAGAACGTATGAAAAGGTATTGCTCGATGTTGAAGCGATGGGTCAAATTCATGAGATTATTGAGAAGAACAAAGGAAAACTTGGACCTTTTGGGCATCAAATTAGCTATTTTACAGAATTCATCACCCAGGATTTTGATGATGAAGCGAAAAAAATAGGGACTTATGGGTTTATTAAGAATGCTCCGGGTTTTGTCGGTGGAACCATCGAGAATACATTAGAAGGCATCGTCGATTTTGGCTATCTTTTTGAACAAGTTATCCTTGGGCTAACCGAAGCAGGATTGGGGACATGTTGGCTGGGTGGAACCTTTCAGCGCCAAGCTCTCAAAGAACATACCAAAGAAGGGATGATCATCCCTGCCATCACACCTGTAGGATATCCAGAAGATAAGAAATCACTTGCGGAACGGGCGATTCGATTTGCCATTAAGGCTGATCGTAGAAAGCATTTCCATGAAATGTTTTATGATCAAGACCTCAATCATCCCCTTAAAGATGATGCCAAAGACAAACACAAGCTTGGGAAAATCTTAGAACTCATTCAGCTTGGACCATCTGCATCGAATAAGCAACCATGGCGAATTATTTTAGATGATCATCTCATGCACTTTTACTTGGAACGAACACCCAATTATGCAGCAAGCATGCCGTTTGTGATGCAGGCTTTAGACATAGGCATTGCACTAGCCCATGCAGAAATTGGATTTAATGAAGAAGGTTATCAAACCACCATGTCTATGGGTGAGCATCCCTCTATATCAGGCTGGGATTACATGATTTCTATCGCATACAAGAAATAAAAAAACGGCTTTATTAAGCCGTTTTAATTTATTTATTTTTTAGCAACTCTGACTTTTTTGAGTTTTGCAAAGTGGGGGAGACCATCGACGAGTTTCGCTTTAGAATCACCTTGAATTAAGGGTAGAGCGTAATCAATATATGCTTGGGTAAGACCAGCACCATCCGCTAAGATCCATTCAAGTGGGACTTTCTTTTCAGTATTAGCCACTTGCTTTAAAGGGATAAGTGCATACTTAATTTTATATGGGTTGCTTGAGACTCTCTTGAAGCCAACCATACGGTCTGTAGTTCCACGAACCGCAGCTTGAACAGCTTTTTTACCTGCATTGAATGCTTCTTCAACATCCACTTTGGATGCGAGGTGTGCTGCTGATCTTTGGATTAAAGAGAATTCAATGGCACGTACTTTGACGTTGATGCGTTTGCCGATTTCTTCTGCGAGAACTTGTGCCGTTCCTCCAAGTTGTGCGTGACCAAATGCGTCTTTCTTAAGTTCTTGGAACATTTCAGGAATGTATTTGCCTTCCTTGGTCTTAATGCCTTCAGAAACAGCGACGATGACCTTGCTCTTTTCTGTTAATATCTTTTGAACTTGATGGAAGAATTGATCAAAGTCGAAAGGAAGTTCAGGAAGATAAATTAAATCGGGACCTTGTCCTTTGTATGATGCTAAAGCAGCTGCGGCAGTTAACCAACCCGCATTGCGACCCATAACTTCAACAATGGTAACTTGTTTTGTATCATACACAGTCGCATCATGATAGAGTTCCATGAATGTGGTAGCAACATATTTAGCAGCAGAACCATAACCAGGGCAATGGTCTGTCACACTTAAGTCATTATCAATAGTCTTGGGAACACCCATGACGTTGCAATCATAACCAGATTTCTTAAAGAATTTTGAAATCTTATTGCATGTATCCATCGAGTCATTTCCACCATTATAGAAGAAATAACGAATGTTGTATTTTTTGAAAACTTCGAGTAAACGTTCGTATTCACTTGGATCTTTTCTTGGATCCTTTAATTTATAACGAACAGATCCGATCGAAGATGATGGCGTGTTCTTTAAACGCATCAATTCTTCTAAATCTTCTTGACCGATATCGTAGAAATCTTCATTTAAAACACCTTTAATGCCATGAACCGCACCATAAACAGCGGTAATGTTTTCATGCTTGAGCGCTTCAGTGAAGACGCCTGCTGCACTTGAGTTAATGACGCTAGTAGGTCCTCCGGATTGACCGAGAAGAGCGGCGCCGACTAAATTTTTCATAGAATCACCATTTCTTTTCTAATTTTTATTTTCCACATGACATTTTACCATAAATCCTGAATCTTCATCCTATTTGGTGCAATAAATCGTTTTCATAATTTACCAAAATAACAAACATACCCTCTTCTCATGCTTTGCATGTGATATAATATCACTGCAGTATGTTTTTTTATGTTAGGGGAGTAGAAACCATGAAAATTGCCGTATTAACTTCAGGTGGTGATGCACCAGGAATGAACGCTGCCATTCGTGCCGTTGTTCGTGCTGGTGAAGTCTATGGACACGAGATTTTTGGCATCAAAGATGGATATCAAGGCATGATTGATGACATTATGATTCCACTGAATCACCAAAGTGTGTCAGGGATGCTCAGTTTAGGAGGAACCTTCTTAGGGACGTCACGTGCACCTGAATTCTTAAAGGAAGAAGTAAGACAAAAAGCGGTTGATAATCTAAAGAACCGTGGTATTGAAGCACTGATTGTCATCGGTGGCGATGGTACTTATCGCGGTGCGATGGATTTAGCCAAAATGGGGTTAAAGACGATTGGTTTACCTGGAACGATTGATAATGATATCGCAGGTACTGATTTTACTATCGGCTTTCATACCGCTGTTGAAACGATTGTTGATGCGATTGATAAACTCAGAGATACATCCACCTCACATCAACGTTGTTCCATCGTCGAAGTGATGGGAAGACACTGTGGAGATTTAGCACTTTTTGCAGGGATCTGTGGTGGAGCTGAATTTATTATCACCCCAGAAAACCCCATGAATAAAGAAGAAATCATTTCAAAGCTTAAACAGCATAAAAAAGAAGGGCGTCGTCACGCGATCATCGTCATCACTGAAAAAATACTAAATGTCTATGAGTTCGCGGATGAAATCACACAAAAATCAGGATTTGCTTCTCGTGCAACCGTCTTAGGCTATATCCAAAGAGGAGGATCTCCCTGCCCTGAAGATCGAATTCTTGGTTCACGCATGGGAGCCTATGCCGTTGAACTCTTAAATGATGGCATTTACGGTGTTTGTGTCGGTGTGAGAGATGAACGCATGGTTCACTTAGCCTTCTCAAATGTCGTTGGGCAATCCCGTCCGAAGAATGAACTCTATAAACTGGTCAAAAAGGTTTCATAAACAACTGAAATCGTTTATAATAGTAAAGGATAAAAATGTAGAAAGGAAATGCATATGACAAAATACGTCTATTTATTTAAAGAAGGTAATGCTTCGATGAAGAACCTTCTCGGTGGTAAAGGCGCGAACTTAGCGGAAATGACATCCCTTGGCATGCCTGTTCCCCAAGGATTTACCGTCACCACTGAAGCGTGTAATGATTACTATCGTAACAAAAAGGTAATTGCACCTGAGATTATCGAACAAATCTACAATGCGCTCGCAGTAACAGAAAAAGAAGCAGGAAAGAAATTTGGAGATCCTAATGATCCATTCTTAGTCTCCGTTCGTTCCGGTGCACGTGCATCCATGCCAGGGATGATGGATACCATCTTGAACCTTGGTTTGAATAACGTTGCTGTTGAAGGTTTAGCTAAGCTAACCAACAATCCACGCTTCGCCTATGACTCCTATCGTCGTTTCATTCAAATGTTCGCCGATGTCGTCATGGAAATCGAAAAGAGCAACTTTGAAGAACTCTTAGAAGAAATGAAACACAAGAAGGGTGTTGAACTTGACACCGAACTTGATGCAAACGATTTAAAGAAACTCGTTGGCGAATTCTTAGTGAAATATGAACAACTTAAAGGTGAACCATTCCCACAAGATCCTAAAGTTCAATTGATCGAAGCAGTGACTGCTGTCTTCAGATCATGGGACAACCCACGTGCGAACACTTACCGTCGTTTAAACCACATTCCTTACGAATGGGGAACAGCGGTTAACGTACAAGGCATGGTCTTTGGTAACATGGGTGATGACTCCGGTACTGGTGTGGCTTTCTCAAGAAACCCATCGACTGGTGAAAATGAACTCTACGGCGAATATCTCTTCAACGCACAAGGTGAAGACGTCGTTGCAGGTATCCGTACACCTAAACCTATTTCTGAATTAAAGAATGATAATCCAGCATTATACGATGAATTCTTCAAGATTTCTAAGAAGCTTGAAGCGCATTATCGTGACATGCAAGATATGGAATTTACCATTGAACGCGGTAAGCTCTATATGCTACAAACCAGAAATGGTAAACGTACTGCACAAGCTGCATTAAAAGTAGCCATCGACCTCGTTAAAGAAGGCGTGCTTTCTGAACAAGAAGCAGTCCTAAAAGTTGAACCCGCACAATTAGACGCTTTACTCCATCCACAATTCAATCCTGAAGCACTTAAGAAAGCTAGAGTGATTACAACAGGTCTTAATGCATCCCCAGGGGCTGCAACCGGTCGTGTGGTCTTCACCGCTGAACGTGCCAAAGAATTGAAGAAGAAAGATGGACTCCCCGTCATTCTCGTTCGTCAAGAAACATCTCCTGAAGATATCGAAGGTATGGTTGTTTCTGCTGGTATCTTGACCTCTCGTGGTGGGATGACATCTCACGCGGCTGTTGTCGCTCGTGGTATGGGTACATGCTGCGTTGCCGGTGCTGGTCAAGTTCATGTTAACGAAAAGAAGAAAGAATTTGAAGTTAACGGAGAAATCTTTAAAGAAGGCGATTGGATTTCACTTGATGGTTCAACGGGTAAAGTTTATGGCCAAAAAGTCGATACACAAGATGCCACCGTCTCTGGCGATTTTGAAACCTTAATGAAGTGGGCTGACAAATATAGAGCCTTAAAGGTTAGAACCAATGCGGATACACCAAGAGATGCGAAAGTCGCGTATAAGTATGGTGCTGAAGGTATTGGTCTATGCCGTACTGAACATATGTTCTTTGAACCCGATCGTATTCCTGCAGTTCGTGAAATGATCGTGGCGAAGAATAAGGCTGAACGTGAAAAAGCACTTGCGAAGTTACTTCCGATGCAAAGAGAAGACTTCATTGGTCTTTATAAGGAAATGAAAGGTTACGCTGTGACCATTCGTTACTTGGATCCACCTCTACATGAATTCGTACCAACCGATGAAGAAGATATCCGTGACTTAGCGAAAGAAATGGGCTTATCTTTTGAAGAACTTTCGAAGACTATCAATGATCTTCATGAAACCAATCCGATGTTAGGTCATCGTGGTGTCCGTTTATCCGTCACTTATCCTGAAATTGCAGAAATGCAAACCAGAGCCGTGATTGAAGCTGCCATCGCTGTGAATAAGGAAGGCTTAAATGTCGTTCCTGAAATCATGATTCCACTTGTTGGTGATATCAAAGAACTTCAATACGTTAAAGATGTCGTTGTGGCAACTGCAGATAAGATCATCAAAGAAGCTGGCGTTAAGTTAGAATACTTAGTCGGTACCATGATTGAAATCCCACGTGCAGCGATCACTGCTGATGTCATCGCTAAAGAAGCTGAGTTCTTCAGTTTCGGAACCAACGACTTAACACAGATGACTTTCGGTTTCTCAAGAGACGATGCTGGTAAGTTCTTAGGCGATTACTATGACAAGAAGATTTTCGCGAATGACCCATTTGCACACATCGACCAAAATGGTGTGGGTAAATTGATGGAAATCGCGGTTAAGCTTGGTAAAGAAACAAGACCTAACATTAAATTAGGTATCTGTGGTGAACACGGTGGAGATCCTATCTCTGTTGAATTCTGCCATAATATCGGTTTAACCTATGTGTCCTGTTCACCATTCAGAGTGCCGATTGCAAGACTTGCAGCAGCACACGCAAACATTAAGAATCCTCGCAAATAAAACGATAAACCCAGAGTTTTTCTGGGTTTTTCTTTTGATTGACATTAAAGAGAACCCTTGATAAGATGAGGGTGAGGAGGGAGGATAATGAAGAAAACATTGATCATCATACTTTTTCTCTTAACCTTTCTTTTATCATCGTGTTCAGGAAAAATGATTGAAGAGAGGTCTTTTACTTACTATGATTTAACCTATGGTAAGTTTTATCTAGAAGTGGATCAATTAACGATCAATGATCTGAGTGATATCATTACTCTCACGATGAAATATACAGCAAGCCAAGCACATACCTTCACACTTGATACTTTAGATTATGGTAAAGCGGGAATGATGTCTGCAGAAGTCAGGTATCTTGAGAACGTTCTTTATTCAAGTGATGATGTACGTGCTATAAATGAAGGTGGGAAGATTACCTTCGATATCAATGAAAAAGTCTTTCGTAATGTTCAGTTTTCACCCACACCTTTTGATGATGAGATATACGCTACCATGTATCCAAATGGCGACTATGTCATTTGGCTTTATGTCGATGAATCATTCCTTATCGAAACAGACCTCGTCATCTCAGTGAATCTATAAATGACTGCTTGAAGAAAGCTCTACATCCAGTGGGGCTTTTTTTTGTGAAACTATGTGACAGGTGCAAAAATGTTGACATCTCAACAAAAATCCGTATGATAGAAACAGTACAAGAGGTGGATTATGCTAAAATTATTCCGATTTTTCAAGTGGTATCACTGGGTATTTGTTCTAGTGATCATTGGACTGATCTATGGTCAAGTTCAAATGGATTTAAAACTTCCTGAATATATGGGAAGAATTATCATGTTGATTGGACAAGGTATTCAAACAGGAACTGCACCGACACGTGAAATTCTTGATGAAGGTTTGATGATGCTCATCATTACGTTTGGTTCAATTACAGCAACTGTATTGGCCAGCTTAATCGCGGCACGATTAGGGACTCGCTTGGCTGTGACAACACGTCATAAATTGTATGAACATATCAGCGGTTTCTCAGCAGAAGAAGTCAATCATTTTTCAACGCCATCATTGATCACAAGAAGTACCAATGACGTACAACAAGTCCAGATGGCTGTAATCATCATGCTACGCATGCTTATCACCGCTCCTATCATGGCAGCGTCAGGTATTGCAAAAGTGACGAACATTAATCTTACTATGAGTTTAGTCGTTGTTGGTGGTGTGGTCGCAATCTTAACATTGATATCTATTTTATTTGCACTCGTGGGACCCAAGTTTCAACTCGTGCAAAAACAAACCGATGATGTCAACCAAGTGACACGTGAGACACTCACAGGGATTCGTGTCATCAGAGCTCATCATGCTGAAGCGATTCAGGCGGATAAGTTTGAAAATGTCAACGATAATTTGACGAAAACGCAACTCTTTGTCAATACGGGGATGGCCATACTAAATCCTGGCATGATGTTTATTATGAATAGCTTAAATCTAGCACTCATTACGGTAGGGGCTCTTTTGATCGCGGATAACGCACTGGGTTCTAATCCTATCGAAGGTTTATCGTTACAGGTTCAATTTACC
Organism: uncultured Acholeplasma sp.; assembly: GCA_937868795.1. Taxonomy (GTDB): domain Bacteria; phylum Bacillota_I; class Bacilli_A; order Acholeplasmatales; family Acholeplasmataceae; genus Peloplasma. The sequence continues at coordinate 74,226 of CALMNM010000152.1, read as the reverse complement.
TCGTATGCGATGACCATTTTGATTGCGTTTATGATGTTGATCATGCTTTTCATTTTCTTACCAAGAGCTTGGGTATCTGCAAATCGTATCAACGAGGTACTCCGTACACCCTATGCGATTAAAGAAGATCAAGCGACCCAAACTTTGTTATCCAATGAGGTCAAAGTGGAATTCAGACATGTATCTTTCAAATATCCTAAAGCAGAAGAATATGTACTAAAAGACATTAATTTTGTTGCAAATAAAGGTCAAACCATCGCATTCATTGGGTCTACTGGTTCAGGGAAATCGACGATTGTTTCTTTACTGTTACGTTTTTATGATGTCACCGATGGAGAAATATTGATTAATGATAAAAATATCAAATCCTATTACCTTAAAGACTTATATGCTTTGATGGGTTATGTCCCTCAAAAAGGAACGTTATTTAGAGGAACCATCGCATCAAATTTAAAGATTGGTAAGAAAGACGCCGATCAAATATCCATGGAAACATCTCTAAAGACCGCACAAATCTTGAGTTTAGCTCAGGAAAGCGAGCAAGGGTATGATCGTGATATCGATCAGGGTGGAGCCAATGTCTCTGGAGGACAAAAACAACGTCTTTCTATTGCCCGAGCCCTGATTAAACAACCCAAGATTTATATCTTTGATGATTCCTTTAGTGCTTTAGATTATCGTACTGATCGTATGCTTCGAAACGCATTAAAAACGAAAGTCAAGGACGCATTGACAGTCATTATTGGTCAGCGCATTGGAACGATTTTAGATGCGGAACAAATCATTGTTTTAGATCAAGGTGAAATCGTTGGTAAAGGCACACACCATGAACTTATGACTTCATGTGTCCCCTATCAAGATATCGCGTATGCACAACTTTCGAAGGAGGAACTCGGCAATGTCTAACGAACAACAAAACAAGCAGCCTCAAAGCCGTCCTCAAAGTGGTGGTCATGGTCCCGGTGGACGCATGATGATGACAGGTGAAAAACCCAAATCAGCCAAAAAAGCTTTAAGACAACTCATTGCCTACATTAAACCTTATCGCATTCAGTTTGTCATCATGATTACTTTCTCGATGCTTGCTGCTGCATTTTCAATCATCGGACCTAAACAATTAGGAAAAATTACGACTGAAATTCAAAAAGGGATTGGATACAACCCTCTCTCGGGAACGTTTGTCCTTGATATCAATTTTGATGTCATCTTTCAGATCGTTTATCTGCTGATTGGACTTTATGTCTTAAGTTTAATCTTCAACCTTATTCAAGGGATTTTAGTCAGCCGGATGACACAAAAAATCACCAAGCAGCTACGTAAAGATCTTTATACGAAGATGGAAAAACTTCCTCTTAAGTATTTTGATCAACATCCCCATGGTGATACCTTGTCTCGGATGACCAACGATATCGACACCATCGGTCAAGCATTAAACTCCTCCGTGGCTCAACTTTTCTCTTCCTTCACCTTACTCATCGGTGTGTTAATCATGATGCTTACTATTTCGGGTTGGTTAACATTGGTTGCGATCGTCTTCTTACCGATCACTACCGTACTCATGGGATTGATTATGAAAAAAGCGAGAGGTTTCTTTAGACGTCAACAGAGCACCTTGGGTAAACTTAATGGCCACATTGAAGAATCATTTACCAATCAACAAGTGATCAAGACATATCAAGCAGAAGATGCCTTTATGGAAACATTTGATGACTACAATAAGGATCTTTATGAATCCTCATGGAAATCACAATTTATCTCTGGATTGATGATGCCACTCACGGGGTTTGTTGCTAATTTATCATACGTTGCTGTATCCGTAGTCGGAGGTATACTCGCAGTCGGTGGATCACTCTTTATTGGGGATATACAATCGATGCTCATGTACGTGAGAACATTCTCACAACCACTAGGAACAATTGCCCAAAGTTTAACTATGACACAAACTGCTTTGGCAGCATCAGAACGTGTATTTGAATTCTTGAATGAAACAGAAATGCTCGTTGAAACTGAGTCTGTTGAACTCACTCGAGTCAAGGGAGAAGTCGAATTCAATCATGTGCGTTTTGGCTATGTGGAAAATAAAGAAATCATCCATGATTTCAATCTTCATGTCAAACCTGGCCAAAAAATCGCGATCGTAGGACCAACAGGTGCAGGGAAAACCACACTGGTTAACCTTCTCATGCGTTTCTATGAACTCAATGGCGGATATATCGCTGTTGATCATGTGAAAACAACCGATCTAACTAGACATCAAGTTCATGAACTCTTCGGTATGGTTTTACAAGACACATGGCTATTTAAAGGGACCATCAAAGAAAACTTAATGTATGGTAACCCCAAAGCCACCATGGATGATGTCATCGAAGCCTGCAAGGCAGCAAACATTCACCACTTTATTAAGAGTTTACCCAATGGATATGATATGGTCTTAGATGAAAATGCAAGCATATCTCAAGGCCAAAAGCAGCTGTTAACAATTGCACGTGCGATGATTGCCAATGCACCGATGCTCATCTTAGATGAAGCAACATCATCGGTCGATGTCAGAACAGAACAACTCATTCAAGAAGCGATGGATCGCCTCATGAAGGGAAGAACAACGTTTGTCATTGCGCATCGTCTATCGACCATTAAGAACGCGGATAACATCCTTGTACTGAACGAAGGAAATATTATCGAAACCGGAACGCATGATGTCTTACTTGAAAAGAAAGGCTTTTACGCGGATCTTTACAACAGCCAATTTGAGTTTTCTTTAGAGGACGCAGCATGAATCAAGATATGAATTTCTTACCTATCTTGTTTGCAACATTGCATAAGCGTATGATGGATTATCATCAACAGGTCTTAAGCAAATATGGGTTAGCTAAAATCCATATGCCTTATCTCATGATCTTATTCGAACATCCAGAAGGCATGACACAGCGTGAAATGATTGATCATCTATTTCTCGATAAAGCGCATGCTTCAAGAGCATTAAAGGATTTAGTTGAATTAAAGTTTGTTCGAAAAGATGAGGAAGGGACGTATAAAAACAAGTACTACATCTTAGATTTAGGGAAAGCATTAATCCAAGAATCACGCAGTGAAGGATTGCGATTAAGGGAAAAACTGGCATCAGTATTAACCAAAGATGAAATTGAACAATTTCGCAATATTTCAAGCAAAATCATGTCGATCTTCGAATAATAATGAACGTGTAGAATTTTCTTAAATTTTACACGTTTTTGCTTGACACTTGACGATGATAAAACGTTTTCAAGATGGACAACATTCGCGCATTTTGTGTATTATGTTATAATACACTAGGGCAAAGTCGGTATTTGCCTACAGGAGTGTTTAATCCATGCGTAAAACAAAAATTGTCGGGACCGTCGGTCCGGCATCTGAAGATAAAGCAACACTGCGTCAAATCATGCTCGCAGGCGTCAATGTGATCAGAAACAACTACTCACACGGCGATCATGAAGAACATATCAAACGTTTCCATTTGGTCCATGAACTCAACAAAGAATTAGGAACCTATGTCGGGACCTTGATGGATACGAAAGGTCCAGAAATTCGAACCCATCGCTTTAAAAATGGACAAGCATACATCCATCAAGGACAAACAGTTCTCATCAGTATGGAACAAGTTTTAGGTGATGAAAATAAGTTTTCAATCAATTATCCCAATCTCTTTGATGATATTGAGATTGGAAAAACCATCCTCATTGATGATGGATACTTAGCGCTTTTAGTCATCGATAAGAATCATGAAACCAGAGAACTCGTCACACTTGCAAAAAACAATCATCTCGTTCGTGACAAGCGTGGAGTCAACGTGCCTAATACGATTCTCAATATGCCTTTTTTGTCACCTCAAGACATCGATGACATCAAGTTTGCTTGCCATCATGATTATGATTATATTGCTGCATCTTTTACACGTAGAAAAGAAGATGTCTTCGCCATTCGTGAATTACTCAAGCAAGAGGGTAAAGATTATATCAGTATTATTGCTAAGATTGAAAATCAGGAAGGAATCAATAACGTCGATGAAATTATTGACGCTGCGGATGGCATTATGGTCGCCCGTGGTGATTTAGGTGTCGAGGTCTTTGCTGAAGATTTACCTCAAATGCAAAAAGCAATGGTTCATAAATGCCAACAAAAAGGTAAATTAGTGATCGTTGCGACACAAATGCTCGAATCGATGCAAAAAAATCCCCGTCCCACCCGCGCTGAGGTTTCCGATGTCGCGAATGCGGTTTACGATGGCACAGATGCAACCATGCTTTCAGGAGAAATGGCTCAGGGCAATTATCCTTTGGAATCCGTAGAATTTATGGCGAAAATTGCGGAAAAAGCTGAACCTTCTGTCAATCATCGAAAGTTTGCCGATCACGCCCTTTATGAAGGGGACAACCTCTTAGATGCTATCTCGTTTGCTGCAGTTCAAGCAGCGATGAATTATAATGTTAAAGCCATTATCGCGTATGGCTACAAAGCTACAGACAACTTATCTAAATACCGGTCAATCGCACCGATCATCGGTGTCGTCGACTCTTACCATAAAGCAACATCACTTTCCCTTTATTATGGGGTCTTTCCTGTCACCTCTGTTGAGGAATTAGAAAGAAAATTAAAGATGTTAGGTGTGGTCAAAGGGGACACGATACTCGTAGTTCGAAAATACCACATCGAATTTATAAACTACTAAGGATGAATGAAGCGACATAGAAGAAGCGTCATTCGTGATGCTTTTTTCATGAATAGATAGATTTAAACGTCAAGATAAAGTAAAATGAAAATGAACGTTCTAAGGAGGACATTATGACGGTTGCACTGGTTGGAATTGGTAACAATCTCATGTATGTCTTTGGTGGACTCGCGCTCTTTCTCTTCGGGATTAACCTGATGAGCGATTCCCTTAAGGCAGCTGCAGGAACAAAGTTAAAAACGATTATTGAAAAAAGCACGAACACACCATTGAAAGGAATTTTAGTCGGGCTTCTACTCACAGTCATTATTCAATCATCTTCAGGAACGACAGCACTCACCATCGGATTACTTCGTGCAGGACTCATGACACTTCCTCAATCCGTGGGGATCATCATGGGTGCGAATATCGGGACGACAGTCACCGCGTTTATCATCGGTTTACCGATTGCTAAGTTTGGGTATTTGTTTTTAGGAGTCGGTGTCATTATGACATTTATTGGACGTAAACGCGTCCATCACATTGGTGGTGTGTTGGTAGGACTTGGGATGCTATTCGTTGGACTCGAAGTTATGGGGTCAGGGCTAAAGCCTCTCGCAAGCACACCTGAAGCAGAACAAATGTTTCAAACGTTCTCCCAAAACTGGTTTTTAGGCACTGTCTTTGGGACCATCTTTACTGCGATTGTTCAATCATCCTCTGCTGCGATTGGGGTTTTAGAAAAACTATACGCCCTTAATGCTGAAGGGATTGAAACCATTACCTTAAGTGGAGCTATTCCCATTTTGTTAGGTGCTAATATTGGGACCACGATTACTGCTTTCCTCGCCTCTTTAGGTGGAAATACTGAAAGCAAGCGTGCTGCATTCATTCACGTCTTATTTAATGTGTTGATGACCGTGGTATTCTTAATTTTACTTGTTCCTTATCGTTCATTCATCATTTGGTTTGAAGGACGTTTCTTAGCACGATATTCCATGTTATCCATTGCTTTTGCACATGCATTCCAAAATACGACCATGACAATTCTCCTCTTTTTCTTCATTAAACAGATGATTGCCGCGGCGAAATTTGTGGTTAAAGATAAAACGGTTAAACATCTTCCTGTTGAAATGTTTGATGAGAAACTGATCGATGAATCCCCCACCTTAGCTCTAGAAGTCGCCAAACGTGGCATTCTTTCGATGGGTGCAGTGATTCAAGAGTATTTTGACATTGTAAAATCCTATTCCTTTAAGGAAGATCCAAAACTGGTCGAAGAAGGCTATACCCATGAGATGATTACAGATACATATGATCAAAAGCTTCACGACTATTTGATTAAGATATCAATGGCGGGATTGGAAAAGTCTGATTCAGCTAAGCTCTCAAGAGATCTAGATACGATTAAAGATTTTGAGCGCATCGGTGATCATTTAACCAACGTTTTAGAGTTTTTTGCTGAACGTTACCAAGAATCTCAAATGCTTTCCGAAGAAGGAACACGCGACTTAACACAGATGTATGCAGTCTTAGGCCAAATGCTCAAAGATACTTTAGAAAGTTTTAAGAATCAAGATGTTGAACTCGCGAAACAAGTCGTTAAGACAGAAGATTTCGTTGATGAACTCGAAGAGAAATTTAGATATCGTTATATTGAACGTTTGAAAAATCAGCAAGTAACCTTTATTAAAGCAGCAAACTATGCCGATATCTTAGCGAATCTTGAACGTATCGGCGATCACTTGATGAATATCGTTTCCTCCGTCATCGAACCGATGTATGTCCCTCAAAGCATTATCGTTCCCAAGCCTCACGAAGTCGATATCGATGTTTAGAAAGGATTTGGTTTAAATGTTTGAACTTAAAGCACCCTTTACCCCCAAAGGCGATCAGATAAAAGCGATTGAAACCTTGAAAGACAATATTCAAAAAGGGATTAAAGAGCAAGTCTTGTTAGGGGCAACGGGGACAGGGAAAACATATACAATTGCCAATATCATCCAGAACTTACAAAAGAAGACCTTAATTCTCGCCCCCAATAAGACCTTAGCCGGTCAGCTTTATGGCGAGCTCAAGGCCTTTTTTCCCAATAACCACGTCGAATATTTTATTTCCTATTATGATTATTATCAGCCTGAAGCATATGTTGTCTCCACAGATACATATATCGAAAAAGATTCATCGATCAACGATGAAATTGATGAGATGCGCCATGCAGCAACAGCCTCACTCCTCGGAAGTGATGATGTCATTGTTGTCGCATCCGTCTCCTGTATTTATGGGATTGGAGACCCCGATGACTATAAGAGTTCGATGATCTTTTTAAGAGCTGGTGAGGATTACGGTCGTGATAAGTTGATCAATAAACTGGTTGAACTCACCTATCAAAGAAACGATATCGATTTTCATCGTGGAACCTTCCGTGTTCGTGGTGACTCCGTCGAAGTCATTCCCGCGTATGAACGTGCCCAAGGGATTAGAATCTCTTTCTTTGGTGATGAAGTGGAAGATATTAAACGTTTTGATGTTCTTTCAGGACAAGCCTTAGAACAGATGGCCTATATTACGATCTTCCCTGCGACTCACTTTATGACCAATAAAGATAAGCTCCATGAATCGATTAGAAGAATCCGCAATGAACTTCAAGAACAAATCGCTTATTTTAAAGGAGAAAATCTACTCCTTGAAGCTCAACGTATTGAACAAAGAACGAAATATGATATGGAAATGCTCGAAGAAATCGGCATGTGCAGCGGGATTGAAAACTATTCTCGTCATCTTTCACTCCGTGAAGCAGGAGAAACACCTGCGACACTCATCGATTTCTTTGGGGATGACTTTTTAATGATTATTGATGAGTCGCATGTCACCATCCCTCAAGTGAGAGGGATGTATCATGGCGACCGTTCACGAAAGACAACGCTCGTCGATCATGGATTCCGCTTACCTTCAGCCTTAGATAATCGACCTCTTCAATTTGATGAATTTGAACGGAAATTAGATAAAGTTATTTATCTATCTGCGACCCCCGGGGCATATGAACTCGAGAAAAGGATTCCTGTCGTTGAACAGATTATTCGTCCAACGTATCTATTAGATCCTGAAATTGAAGTAAGACCCACCAAAGGTCAGATGGATGATCTCTACTTTGAGATCAAAAAGCGTGTTCAAGCTCAAGAACGTGTGCTTGTAACAACGCTTACCATTCGTATGTCTGAAGATTTAACCGCTTATTTTAAACAACTAGGAATGAAAGTAGCATATCTTCATAGTGAGATTAAATCTTTAGAGAGAATCACCATTTTGCGTGATCTTCGGATGGGTAAATACGATTGTTTGATTGGCATCAACCTTCTTCGTGAAGGACTCGACTTACCTGAAGTATCGCTCGTCGCGATTCTCGATGCCGATAAACAAGGATTCTTAAGAAGTGAACGAAGTTTAATCCAAACGATTGGACGTGCAGCGAGAAATCAAAATGGAAAAGTCATCATGTACGCAGATTCAATGTCGGATGCGATGGCATTTGCCATTAAAGAAACAAATCGCAGACGTCAGTTACAGTTAAACTTCAACCTTGAAAATCAAGTGGTTCCAGTGTCTATCCAAAAAGAAATACGTGATAAGATCACCATTCGTGAAGACATCGTGGAAGAACCCAAAGATTATCAGAAGTTAACCAAGAAAGACAAAGAAAAGATGATTAGAGAATTTGAAAATGAAATGAAGTTAGCTGCAAAGAACTTAAACTTTGAACGCGCTGCAGAACTACGTGATCTCATTTTTGAATTAAGAGCGGATGAATAAGATGAATGATTTAGAAAATTTAAAAAAGACGATTGAAGAAGATTATGCGCGGAAGGTGAATACCTTTCGCCTTTTACCTATCACAGGAAAAGATATTTTGATTGGTGATTCGATGATCGCATTTATGTTGATGCGAAAGTATGGTTTTGACAGATGGCAAAATATGGGCATTGCAGGTGATACGACGATTGGTGTGATGAATAGACTCGATGCAGTGATCAGGCAAAAACCCAAACGTGTGATTTTATCGATTGGATCAAATGATTTAGTCTTAACCAACGATACGATTGATGAAATTACATCGCGTATTCATGATCTCATTTCGGTATTAAAGTCACATAATATTGATATCTATTATCTTTTAGTGACGCCGGTTTGTCCCAGTTGTGAAGGAGCAAATCAACTTTACATTGGTAGCAGAACCAATGAAGATATTTTTAAACTTAATCAGAGCATTATAAAGGCACTCCACCAAGACAAAATCATCGACACCTATTCTCCTTTTATCAATAGACAAAAAGAATTGAATCCGATCTATAGTCGAGATGGAATTCATCTAAATGATGTTGGTTATCAACTTTTTTCTAAAACGATTCATGATGCCTTGAGTTAACAACACGCATATGTTATCATTTAAGCATTGATACCATATGGAGGGAACTATGAAAATCGAGAAAATGGCAAGTCTTTTGGGTATGAAAGAAACCCAAGGTGTTTTTGAAGGTACTTATCAAGGGTATACGTTTCATTTGATTCATTATTATACAGATGCGATTACCAAAATTTTAGCATTACAATTTGTTTTCGATCATCAATTAACCAAAGATGAATTCAAAGCGATCAGCAAAGCTCAGGGAGCACCGATTGCCCGCCTAGAATCTGTCGCATTGACACAAAATGCTGTGGTATTGCCTTTGCTATATAAATCAACGAAACCAGAAAAATTGAATGTGTATTTGACCAAGATTACGGATGCGATGAAGACATCGAATCTCAAAAATCTCAATCACTGTCCCTTCTGTGGGTTAGAGGAAACCGATGCACAGCGCGTGATCAAAGGATCCATTGTTCACGTCCATGATCAATGTGCCAAGGATTTTTATGAAAAGGTGATTGAACGTGTTGAAGCGGAAGAAAAATCGGTAGCAAATCTTCCTAAGAGTTTACTCTTCGCAGTGATTGGTGCGATTGTTGGATTAATCCCTACGTTCATTTCTGTCCTATTCTTTAACTACATGTTAGCACTTCTATATGCCTTAATTCCTCTTGCTTCCTTTTATGGATTTAAGAAGGGTGGAGCAGCAAAAAATGCCTATGTACCCTTTGTTGTCGCGGGGATTTCACTTGTGATCTCACTCCTTTTCATCGTTTGGATTTATCAAACTGGGGCAGCAAGTCTAGGTATGACATTTGCTGAAATGCTTGAAGTTCCTCAAAATCGTAGCGAGTTTATAGGAGACCTAGGCACAAGTGCACTTTTTACAGGTATTGGTGTCTTAATCGTCTGGAAGAGCATGTCACAACAAACGAACGCTCAGATCAAAAAAGATCTTTCAGGATTAAAGAAATAACGAATACGACCACCTCAAGGTGGTCTTTTGTTTATATCATCTCACTTAAGAATCAAGAGTATCTATGATAAGATAGTAATGGAGTTGATGAACATGAATGCACAAACCCATTATCAAGCAGGGTTATCAAACTATTTATTAAATACCAAAAAGAAAAATATTATGGTTTCAATCGAGCATTTTTCTCAAGCGGTTGCTTTAGGTCATGCAGATGCCCATTATTTTTTAGGACGTTTTTATGGTTTAGGCGATGGGATTTCTGTTGACTTTAAAAAAGCGATGGAACATTACCAGAAGGGTGAAGCTTTAGGATCGTATAAATGTGGCTATGCTTTAGGCTTGATGTATCATAGTGGGATGGGTGTTGAAAAAGACGATGCCATCGCAAAAGATTACTTTCAACAAAACTTTGAAGGACTCAAACTTGAAGCAGATGCACAAGATCCTGTGAGTATTCATATTATTGGCACGTATTATTACTATGGTTTTTATGTTCAACGTTATATTTTTTCCGCCATTGAATGGTTCTTAAAATCCGCAAATTTAGGTTACAGTGACTCACAATATATGCTTGGAATGATCTATGAAACCATCTCACATGATGACAAGAATATGGAACAAGTGATCAAGTATTATACGCTTGCAGCAGAACAAGATCACCCTTATGCGCTTTATGCACTAGGAATTATTGCATTAGAAGAAGAAAGATTCAGTCAAGCTGTCTTTTATCTAGAAAAAGCAGCTCAACAGCAGTATGCCCTCGCTGCATTTACGCTTGCCATGTATTATCACGAACACGAACCCAAATACCCAATGAAGGCTTTTGAATGGTTTATGGTCGCTGCAAAACAAGATCATGTTGAGGCAGCATATTATGTAGGACTATATTTTCAAAATGCTAAAGGTGTTGAGCAAGACATCGATCAAGCGGTGTTTTGGTATGAAAAAGCTGCGTTACAAAAGAACAGAAATGCACTTTATCATTTAGCCATGATTCTTATTAAACAAGAGAATAAAGACTATGTGAATATTGCTAAATTATTAGAAGAAGCAGCAAAACAAAATCACCCTAATGCCCAATATAACCTAGCAGTCATGTACCACCGTGGTGATGGTGTCGAAAAAGACATTCAAAAGGCATTATTTTGGTATGAAAAAGCTGCTGAAGCAAATCTTGCCATTGCTCAGTATAATTTAGGTATGCTCTATTTTGAAGGTAGTGTCGTTCCTAAAGATGAACAAAAGGCGAAAGCCCTATGGCAAAAAGCTGCAGACCAAGGATTAGAGGCTGCAGTTAAATTGATATATTCGATCAACAATTATGAGAAACTCCAAAAATCGACATGGCAATCTTAAAATATAGTTATTTACTCCTAGGTTGGTTATTATATGTATTGATCAATGTCATTTCATATAACAATATGGCTTTTGTGGGTCCACTAGAAACGAAAATTCTTTTTTCAGGAATATCATTCATGCTGCTTTTAATTGATAATTTGATTATCTTAAAATCAGAGTGGATCTTTAAACGCCCTTTTACAGAATTTCAAACCTACCATCAAATCATGTTCTATCTTGGAATCATCGTGATCCCCTTGATAAGTTTATATTATCAATCCTAACAAAAAGCGACATGCCTCATGTCGCTTATCTTTTTTATTTAGCTGCGAGTTTAATGATCTCAATAAAGATTTTGACTGCTTTTTCCATCTGTTGAATGGATGCGAATTCATAGCGTCCATGGAATTGATAACCACCGGTACCGATGTTGGGACAAATCAGTCCTTCATACGTGAGTCTCGCACCGTCAGTACCTCCACGAATCGCTTTGGTGAAAGGAACCACACCTGCACTTTCTGTTGCCTTCTTCGCAAGATCAATCACTTGCATATGATCTTTAATGATTTCATACATATTGAAGTATGAGTCTTTTATCTTCACATCAACTGCTTGATAACCATACTTACGATTCATATATTCTGCAATGACTTCAAACTCAATTTTTTGTTCATTGAATTTGGACATATCATGATTGCGGATGATATAGTGCGCATGTGCTTTCTCAACTTCACCCTTCAATCCGGTTAAGTGATTGAATCCTTCATAACCTTCGGTATATGCGGGATTTTTAAAAACGGGTAGCATACCATGAAATTCCATCGCTAAATGAAGGGCATTGATCATTTTGTTCTTTGCAGAACCCGGATGAATGGATTTGCCGATGAAATAGACATCAGCACCAGCCGCATTAAAGTTTTCATATTCAATCCCACCCACTTCATCACCATCAGCTGTATAAGCGAAATCCGCTTTAAACCATTCATAATTGAAGTGATCTGCACCTTCACCGATTTCTTCATCGGGGGTAAAGCAAATATAGATATCACCATGTGGAACATCTGGATTAGAGATGAAGTATTGAGCGACTTCCATAATTTCAGCAACACCACATTTATCATCAGCACCTAAGAGTGTGTTTCCATCGGTGACAATAATATCATCACCGATCACGCGAGACAAACTTGGGAATTGTTCAGGTGACATGGATAAACTTTCATTAAGGACGATCTTTGAGCCATCATAAGATTGGATAATTCTTGGGTTGACGTTAGCACCGGGCGCATCGGGAGAAGTATCCACGTGTGCGACGAGTCCAATTGCAGGAGCATTTGGTGTATTTCCTTTTATTTTCGCGTACGTATACGCGTAATCATCCATAAACGCATCGAGTCCCATCGTCTTCAATTCTTCAACAAGGACTTTCGATAAATTCTTTTGTTTTTCTGTTGAAGGATGGGTTTTTGTGTCGTGGTTTGATTGAGTATCGATTTTGGTATAACGAATAAAACGTTCGATGAGTCGATTCATGATCATCCCTACTTTCCTAAATTTCTCTTCTATTATACGATAAAACGGCCTAAAATTAAAGTAATAATCAATAAAATTAATCTCGAAATTCATTTTTTTAATTTTTTTATCAAAAATGATTGACATTTTAAAAAGTATTGAATATAATTAAGGTGTAAATTAAAAAAATTAATGAAGGTGAGTGAAAAATGACAAAAGATGAAGTATTGACTCAATTGACTGATAAAAAGATCAGTTCACAACAAGCCTACAAGATGTTGTATCCAAAGTACAAAGAACGAAAGCCAAGACGTGCATCCTTTGTCAAACTTTCGCTAAACATCCCCGAATCCAAAGGGGTCAACATCTTCTTGAAGGTCCTGTTCGCTTTACCCATACCCATTTTCATCATCAAAATGGTGATGAGAAGACGAATGAAAGAAAAGGTCAGTGATCAACTTCCATTAACTGCAAGTGAATTATTTGATCTTATTTCAATCAGAGGTGTGAAAGTCAATGTCTTAACCAAGACGAATGAAAAAATTAAAATCTACACGATTTAAGGAGAAGAAAGATGGATAAAAATTTAAAAGTTAACCCAGTATTATCGACATGCCCTGTTTGTAAACATGAATTGCGTGTTCAAAAATTGCATTGTGATCATTGTGGTACATCCGTTGAAGGATCATTCACACTGTCGAAGTTCAATTATCTTGAAACGGAAAAACTCTACTTTATTGAAATCTTTATTAAGAATCGCGGCAACATTAAAGCGATTGAAAAAGAACTCAATATCAGTTATCCCACCGTTAAGAAGATGCTTGATGATGTCATCGTCGGTTTAGGCTATTCCGTATCTGAAGAAGATGATACCTTCATGAAAGTCCAAGAAAAAGAAGAAGCACAACCTAAAGTGAACAAGTCTAGCATTTTAGAAAAGATCGAAAAAGGCGAAATCTCAGTCACAGATGCGCTCGAATTATTAAAGAAAAAGTAATCTAAAAAGGAAAGGTGAAAAACCATGTCAAAAGATCAATTAAAAGAAGAAAGAATGAAAATACTCGATTTATTAGCCAAAGGTATCATCAAAGCAGACGAAGCTGAAAAATTACTCGCTGCTCTTGCTATTGAAGTTCCCGAAGTTCCAGCTGTTCCCACATTCCCAGGATTTGGTGAAGGGAAAAAAGCACCATTTCGTATGTTGAAGATTTTTGTCGATTCAGCAGATGGTGATGTGATCAAGATTCAAATTCCTGTCGAATTTGCAAAACTCTTAAAAACTGGAAATTCAATGTTAACCTAGAAGATGCAGATATCGATATCGATGCACTCATTCAAATGATTAGCCAAGGCGTCATGGGTGAAATTGTCAATGTTGAATCCAAAGATGGCGATGTTGTTCGCATTGTAGTAGAATAATTATATAAAAGAGATTTCATTGTTTAATCAAAAGACGTCTCGAACGTCTTTTGATTTGTCAAGACCCTTGTCTTGGAAAGGAATACATCATGTTATTAGGCAAACATTTCCGTAGATACTATGCGAAATACGCCCTCTACTTTATTGTGGGTGTTTTCGTTTTAATTGCGGTTGACTGGATTCAACTCGATATCCCTAAACTTGTAGGTGGGATTATCGATACCTTAAAGTCAACAACACCTGATCGAACACTGATTGAACAATCCATTCTTCGTATTGGCGTTTTAGCTCTATTCATTACGCTTGGTCGCTTTTTATGGCGTTATACGATTTTTGGAGCTTCACGACGTATCGAATATGAACTGAGAAATGTGATGTTTAGTCACGCGACTAAGTTATCACAAAGCTTTTATAGTCAGGAAAAAGTTGGAGGACTCATGACCTACTTTATCAATGACTTAGAGGCGATACGTATGTCATTCGGTCCCGGTGTATTGATGCTTGTTGATGGATTAATGCTCGGTGGATTCGCACTTTACCGGATGTTTAATTTAAACACGCGACTCACGCTTTATGCAGTCATTCCCATGGTCTTCATGACCATAGCGTTAGTCTTTATCCGAAAAACTATTTCAAAGCGTTTCAAGGAACGTCAGGATTCGTTTGAACGTTTATCAGACTTTACTCAAGAAAATTTCTCAGGGATTACCGTCATCAAAGCTTTCGTTCGCGAAGTGAAAGAAGCAATTCTTTTTAATGATCGAAATATGGATTTATACGATAAGAATATTCGTTTCATGAAATATATTATTATCGTCAATATCTTGATTGGTATTGCGTTAAATATCGTCATTCTTGTCATCATCGTATTAGGATCCTTATCGGTGGTCAACGGAACCGCAACAGACCTAACCTCTGGTCAGCTCACGGAATATTTATCCTATTTCTTTACTCTGATTTGGCCGACGATGGCGCTTTCTCAATTTATCAATATTCAGAGTCAGGCTAAAGCTTCAGCGACACGCTTAGAAAAATTCTTAAATCACCCCTTAGATGTGAAAGATAGCGAAGATGCATATGACGTTTCCAATCTTAAGGGAACTTTAAAAGTTGAACATTTAACGTTTAAGTATCCCGATGGTGATCAACCTGTGTTGCACGATGTATCATTTGAGATCAAACAAGGGGAAATGGTGGGGATTTTAGGACGCACGGGAAGTGGGAAATCGTCTCTTGTCGATTTATTCTTAAGAACCTACAACCTACAACCTGGGATGATTTTTCTTGATGGTCACGATATCATGAGATTATCGATTAAATCAGTAAGACAAACTATGGGGTATGTTCCACAAGATAATTTCTTGTTCTCAGATACGATTACTAATAACATCGGTTTTGCTTTGGATCAACCAAAATTAGATGATGTGATCGAATCGGCAAAACTTTCTGATGTCTATGAGAATATCATTGAGTTTAAAGATCAATTTGATACCATTTTAGGTGAACGTGGAGTCACGGTATCGGGAGGTCAAAAACAACGTATCTCCATCGCACGTGCACTAACCAAAGATCCTGAAATACTCATTTTGGATGATTCTGTGTCCGCTGTTGATACGAAAACAGAAGAAGCAATCATAAAAAATCTTCATCGCATTCGCAAAGGAAGAACAACCATTTTTATTGCGCATCGTATTTCAACGGTCAAAAAGATGGATAAAATTATTCTTTTAGATCAAGGTAAAGTGGTCGCTATAGGCAATCACACAACATTGATGAAAACCTCACCCCTCTATCAGGATATGGTGAAACGTCAAACACTTGAAAATCTCGTGGAAGGGGGTGCAAACCATGAAGGACTTCAAGGATAATACTCGAGAACGCAGTGATAAAGAGGTCATCAGACGCCTTCTTAGTTATGCAAAACCCTATACGAAAGAATTTATTATCATTATTATCTTAATGTTTATTGGATTAGGTATCCAACTCATGCCACCGCTACTTATTGGCCTTACGGTAGACACGGTGAGTGACAACGCAATGACACGCGATGGGAAAATCGAATATATCTTTTATCTCTCGCTATTATTCATTGTTTTACTGATCATCGGGAATTTTGTGGGTTATGTTCAAGGACTAATGCTGCAAAAAGTAGGACAAAAGACCGTTGTATCACTTCGCGATGAAGTCTTTAATCACATCGAAAACCTCACGATTGGACAAATTAATCAAGTCCCCGTTGGGAAGCTTGTCACAAGAGTCAGCAATGATACAAATACTATCAGTGAAATGTACACCAATGTAGGCGTTAATCTTGTACGAAACGTCTTATATCTTTTTGCTATCTTGATCGTAATTTTTATTATCAGTTGGAAGATTTCTCTGTTTGTGGTTCTTGTGATTCCTTTTGTCTTTTTAGCAACGATGGTCTTTCGTAAGTATTCAAGAGCATCCTATAGACGAGTTAGACAAAACGTCTCAGAAGTTAATGCCTTCCTCTCGGAAAATTTATCTGGCATGAAAGTAACTCAAATCTTCAATCAAGAAGAAAAGAAGAAATCCGAATTCAAGGACAACAGTATGAAATTAAGAAATAGTTACCTACAAGAAATTCTTGTCTTTGGTATCTATCGTCCGACGATTTATGCATTATCTGTCGTTGGATTACTTTTAGTCCTCTACATTGGATATCAAGAAGTATTAGCGGGAGTAATTACCGCGGGATTCCTATTTACCTATTATAATTATGTAGGTGATTTCTTCGAACCTATTCAACAGCTTGCTGAACAGTTTAATACACTCCAAAATGCATTTGCATCTGCAGAAAAAGTTTTTGATGTTCTAGATACCAAACCTGAAATTACCGATGATCCCGAAGCGATTGAACTTGCATCCTTTACTGGTCAAATCGAATTTAAAGATGTCTGGTTCTCTTACATCCCCGATGAATGGGTCCTAAAAGGTATTAGCTTTAAGGTGAATCCAGGAGATACCGTAGCCTTTGTAGGTGCGACAGGTTCTGGGAAAACAACGATTTTAGGATTGATCGTTCGTAATTATGAGATTCAAAAGGGTCAAATTCTAATTGATGGAACGGATATTAAAAAGATTAAGCGATCCTCTTTAAGAAAACATATCGGTCAAATGCTCCAAGATGTTTTCTTATTCAGTGGAACGATCAGTGAAAATATCACGCTTCGAGATGAGTCAATTACCCGTGATGAAGTGATTCATGCGAGTGAATATGTCGGTGCGAATACGTTTATTGAACGATTACCTGATTCCTATGATCACGTCGTATTAGAACGTGGAAATAATTTCTCTGCTGGACAACGACAATTGATCAGTTTTGCACGCGCTCTGGTTTATAAACCCAGTTTAATGATTTTGGATGAAGCGACTGCAAATATTGATAGTGAAACAGAAAGCTTAATTCAAGAATCGTTAGAGAAAATGATGAATATCTCAACCATGCTCATCGTCGCCCATCGTCTATCTACCATTCAACACGCAGATAAGATCATTGTCATGCAAAAAGGTGAGATCAAAGAAGAGGGCAGCCACCAAGAACTTTTGAAATTAGGTGGATTATATTACAACCTCTATAAACTTCAGTATGAAGAAAAAGAATCACCGCTTATTTTAGAAACAAGTGAGACTTAAACTTAGCGACCGCTAAGTTTTTTTCTTTTTGACAATTGAGATAAAACTCATTACAATAAGGATGAAAGGAAGCGATAAAATGTTTACTGCAAATAAAGATAGATATGAAAAGATGATGTTTCGTCGTGCAGGTAACACCGGCCTTAAACTCCCAGTTTTATCTTTTGGTTTATGGCAAAACTTTGGGAAAGATAACGATTATGAAGCCTGCAAAGACATGATATTTACGGCGTTTAATCATGGAATCATCCATTTTGATCTCGCCAACAATTATGGGCCACCTCCAGGTTACGCAGAAACCATGTTTGGTAGAATATTGGATGATGGACTTAGAGCATACCGTGATGAGTTGATTATATCAACCAAAGCAGGATATTATATGTGGCCGGGTCCTTACGGTGATTTTGGCTCTAGAAAGTACTTGATGGCATCCCTAGACCAATCCTTAGCACGTATGGGATTAGATTACGTCGATATTTTCTATCATCACCGCTATGATTATGATACGGATTTAAGAGAAACGATGCTTGCACTTCGTGATATCGTATTGCAAGGCAAAGCGATTTATGTAGGCTTATCCAATTACAATAGTGAACAACTCAAACGTGCACATCAGATTTTAGATGAACTTCATGTCCCTTATGTAATCACTCAGCCCTCCTATTCGATGCTCAATCGTTGGATTGAAAAAGATCATCTACTTGAAACACAACATGAGTTAGGAGTCGGAACCATTTGTTTTTCAGCTTTAGCTCAAGGGAAACTTACCAACAAGTATATTGGGGGTATTCCAGAAGACTCTAGGGCAAAAAACCCTAATTCCATGTGGCTAAAAGAAAAAGATATTACACCTGAACTAAGAGAAATGTTGAAAAAACTCGATGTTATCGCCCAAAAACGAGGTCAAAGCATCGCGCAACTTGCCCTTGCATGGGTTTTAAGAAATCCTTATATGACATCAACCCTGATTTCAACATCAAAAATCGCTCAACTTCATGAAAACTTAAAGACGTTGGAGCATCTGGATTTTACCGAAGATGAGATAAAAGATATTGATGCCATCTTAAAGGGATGAGAATGATGTAAAGTAGGTACTTCTAGTACCTATTTTTTTTAGAACTTTAATCTGATGATTAGTGTTGACTTGCCGCAACATGAGGAGTATACTTAAAATAGAATTAAGGAATACCTTAATATAGAGGTGGTGGAACACTATGCTTACATGGTTTATGGGATTAGAGGTTTGGGTACAAGCATTGTTAGGGACGCTCTTTACTTGGGGAATGACGGCTATTGGGGCCGCACTTGTCTTCCTCTTTAAAAACATTCAGCGTAATATGTTTAATCTGATGCTTGGTTTTGCATCAGGGGTGATGATTGCAGCATCATTTTGGAGTTTGTTATCACCAGCGATCAACATGGCAGAAGGCCAAGGAGCAACCGCTTGGTTTGTGGTTGCTGTTGGTTTTGCTTTAGGTGGGGTCTTCCTTTATTTAGCCGATAAAATTGTTCCCCACATGCATTTTGGGTTTAATCATGATAAAGAAGGGATAAAGACCAACCTGAAGCGAAACATCTTGTTAGTCTTTGCCATTACACTTCACAATATTCCTGAAGGATTAGCAGTGGGGGTTGCTTTTGGTGCTATCCAATATTTCTCTGGTGATCTCGTGGCCGCGACGCTTTCTGCCGTCGGATTAGCCATTGGGATTGGGATTCAAAACTTTCCTGAAGGTGCAGCAGTTTCGATTCCATTAAGACAAGAAGGGATGAGTCGCACCAAAGCATTTATGCTTGGTCAGGCATCAGGATTAGTTGAACCTGTCGCAGCAGTGTTAGGTGCCATATTGGTGACCTATGTTTCGTCTGTTTTACCCTATGCTCTCGCTTTTGCTGCAGGAGCTATGATTTATGTTGTCGTGGAAGAACTTATCCCCGAAGCACAACAAAAACAAACACCTAAAGGTGCTCACTTTGCCACTTTAGGGGTCATGATTGGCTTTATTATTATGATGGTTTTAGATGTCGCATTAGGATAGAGGTGTGAGGATGAATCGAGCAGAAGAAGATTATATAAAATCGATTTATGAATTAACCGTTGAACGCAAGCAGTCATTAATCAAATCCAATGAACTCACAGATCGCTTAGGATTTACCGATCAAAGTGTGAATGAAATGATTAAAAAACTCGTGCAAAAGCATTTGGTTAACTTTATTCCTTACAAAGGAATATCCCTGACTAAAAAGGGAAAAGATGTAGCCATACGGATGGTTCGCGCTCATCGAATTTGGGAAGTTTTTCTCACGGAAAAATTGGGTTTTCCTTGGGAAAATGTCCATGATGCTGCTGAGCAACTTGAACATGCAACCACGCATGATGTCCTTGAAAAACTATATCAGTACTTAGGAGAACCCAAGTTCTGTCAACACGGTAATCCTATCCCGGATTTTTCTGGACATACGTTAGAAGTTGCGACAACGTCTCTCATCGAGACAAAGCCTGGAGATCGGTTTGTTTTAATGCGTGTATTGGATCATAAAGAATTATTGACGTATTTAAATGAACAAGATATTGTACTTTATCAAGAATTTGATGTAATAGAAAAGAATGAGTTTAATGGCATGATTGTCATTAAGACACAAAATAACATTAAGAATTTGACTCTAAAAACAGCATCGATGCTGTTTGGAAAAATCATGAAAACATAAAAAGAAAGGTCGGTGAGATGCATGCTCAAAGAGTTACTTCAAAATGAAAATAGAAAAGAACTAATTCAGTTTATCGAGGATACGCATGCTCACGACTTAGCTAATCTTTTTAACGAATTAAGCGATGAAGAAAAATCTCAAGTTTATTTACTATTAAGCAGTGAAAAACTGGCAGAACTCGTCAGTTATCTTGAAGTAGAAGACGCTGCTGAAGTACTTACCGATTTTGATTTGGACAAACAGGTAGAATTGGTTGAGATGATGGAACCTGATGATGCAGCAGATATTATTCAGGAACTCGAAAAAGATGAACAGACAGAACTGATTGAAAAATTGGCTGAAGATGCTGATGTCCTTGAACTTATCGGATATGATGAGGATGAAACGGGATCAGCGATGACCAATTTGCTCATCGAATTGCATCCAAAAATGGATGTCAAACAAGCAACCAAATTAGTGATTAAGGAAGCGGATGAAGTTGAATCCATCAATACCTTATTTATCACTGAAGAAGATGGTACGTATGTAGGTTCTATCACATTAAGAGCACTTCTAAAAGCTAAATCCCCCATGGAAGTTAGCGAACTGATTGAAGAATACCCTTTTGTTTATGATAAGGATCCGATCAGCAAAACAGTACAAAGCATTAGGAACTATGGGATTTATGAAATGCCTGTTCTAAATGAAGCACTAAAACTTGTTGGGATGATCACTTTGGATGATGCCTTAGATATTTATCAGGAAGAAGCTCAAGAAGATTATGAAAAGCTTGCTGCTTTACCTGAAACCGAAGAAGAACACGGATCCATTCGAACTGCCCTTCATCGGTTACCGTGGCTTTTTACATTGCTCATCGTGTCTATTCCACTTTCGATGGTGACACGTCAATTTGAGCATGTCATTACCGCAGTTGCGATTTTAATCGTCTTTCAACCCCTCATTTTAGGGTCCGCTGGGAATGTGGCAACACAGACGCTTGCTGTCACTTTAAAGATGATGGCATCCCATGAAAAGGGACTATTTAAAAATTCAATACGAGAAATCATGACAGGTGTTCTCAATGGCCTGGTGATTGGTATTATCGCGTTTGTTGTCACGTATCTCTTTTCTTTTATTAACGATAACATGACTGAGCATGCTATCGTTATTAGTTTGATCATTGGTCTTTCACTTTGGGTGATGCTAAGTTTAGCGCCAATATTAGCCATCCTTATTCCACTTGGACTCCATAGCCTTCGATTAGATCCAGCTGTAGCTTCTGGTCCATTTATTACTACCTTAATTGATGTGACAGCATCACTCGTTTATTTTGGAATGGCGACATTATTGCTGGGAGGTTTGATTGGATGAAAAGATTAAACTTCAAAGCAAACGATACACAATTTAAAAAAATCATTAAACCGATTTTAGCCTATGACTTAGCAGGACTCTATCCTAATCTTGAAGTTGAAGAAAAGAAACGACTCTTAGATTTGATGGGACTTGATAAGATGACGGATATGTTTGTTGAACTCGATGTTGATGATCAACTTGATCTTATAAGCTATCTGGATGATGTCAAAAAACGTTCTTTATTTAGAAACATGGAATCGGATGATTTAAAGGAATTTTTAAGTGACATCGATGATGACATGCGGATTCAAATGATGGGATATTTATCCAAAATCAAGCAGAAGACCATGGCGCTTTTACTCACGTATGATGAGGATGAGGCAGCATCGATCATGTCTCCAGATTTTATGACGATTTCGATTGAGAATACGATTAAAGAAGCGACCGATCATGTGATCAAAGATTCTCGAGATATCGACTATATCGATACCATTTATGTGGTGGATCAAGTGGGTAAGTTGCTTGGCTATATCGATTTAAAAGATCTCATTATCGCGAGAAGTTCTACCTCAATTCAAAAGATCATGGAAGAAGATTTCCAGTTTGTCTACTTTGATGAACCGATAGAAAAGGCGATTCAAACTGTGGTTAATTACGATAGAAATGTTATTCCTGTTTTGGACCCTGATCTTCACATGTTAGGCATTCTTACTGCAGATGATATCTTTGATGAACTCATTGAAACTACGGAGTCTGATTATCAGAATTTGGCATTATTAGGCGATCACGAGTCTGATTTTACACCATTTGAACGTGCAAAGCAACGTCTCCCTTGGTTGATGCTTGCCGTTCTTCTTAACCTTGTTAACGCAAGTGTTTTATCATCATTTGAAGCTACACTGATACAGGTATCAGCCATTGTTTTATTCCAACCCATGATTTTAGGGATGGCGGGAAATATCGGTACCCAAGCACTAGCGGTGACCATTTTGGGCATACACAAAAAGGAATTTGATGAACAATCACTCCCAAAACGACATATCGTTAAGGAATTTGGTGTAGGTCTATTTAATAGCATATTATTGGGTCTATTAGCATTTGGCTTTGTCACATTATATCTGACTTTACTTCCCACTTCAGGAACTCAAGAACCTTATCAGATGGGTCTCGTGGTTTTCAGTGCTGTGTTTGGATCCATGTTTATCTCTTCTCAAATGGGTGTCTTTGTCCCTATTTTGATGAATAAATTCGGGCAGGATCCTTCAGCTGCTTCTGGACCGATGATGACAACGATCAACGACCTTGTCGCCTTGATGATTTATTTTGGGATTGCGACATTAGCTTTTTTATGAGAATTTGTGGGATTTAAGGATTACCAATCCTTTAATGTTATAATAGAAGAAAATGATAAGCGAGGTCAATCATGGAAAATTACCTAAAAACGTATGTTGAGTATCGTAAGAAAATTAAAGCCTATAGTTATTTTGTCTGGCTGATGAGCTGGGACCAAGAAACAGAAGCACCTGATGCATCGGTCGAATATCGTACGAAACAATATCAAGTTTTAGCAGAAGAACAATACAAAATTGAGTCTGCACCTGAGTATTTAGAAGCTGTTGACTATCTCTATGCTCACCTTGATGAAATTGAAGACAAGGATCTAAAGGTAGAAATTAAACATGCTGAAAAAGCGTTACGCATGGTAAAAAAAGTACCGAAAGATGAACTTCTCGAGTATCAAGTTCTCTCCTCTCAGGCATCACACGTTTGGGCTAAGGCAAAGAATGAAAACAACTTTGCCATGTATCAACCCACACTAGAAAAGATTTTTGCTTTTAATCGCAAATTGGTGAAATATCTTGAGACTGATGAACTAAAAGGTTATGATATTCTTTTAGATATGTTTGAAGAAGGGTTTACGCAAAAGGAATATGATTTGTTCTTCAACACATTAAAAGAAAAATTGGTTCCCTTTGTCAAAGAGGTTACATCAACCAAAGATAAGTTCTCAAGAAAGCTTGCCAAAGGTGTATTTCCACGCGATAAACAAAAACAATTTTCTGAGTATTTAATCGATGTTTTCGCCTATGATCGGACTCGTGGACTGCTCAAGGAATCCGCGCATCCATTCACATCAGGAGTGACATCAACAGATACTAGAATCACTACGCATTATTACGAAAATAATCTTACGTCCTCTATTTTCTCCACCATTCACGAAATGGGACATGCACTTTATGAGATTCAAAATGATCCGAAGTACGATGATACATTCCTACATGGTGGGACCAGTTTGGGCATTCATGAATCACAGTCACGTATGTATGAAAATATGTTTGGTCGTTCAAAAGCTTTCTGGACGGTGCATTATCCTAAACTACAAGATATCTTCAGTAAAGAACTAAAGGGTGTTTCACTCGATGAATTTGTTCGATTCATCAATAAGGCTGAACGTTCTTTAATCCGTGTTGAAGCCGATGAGCTCACTTATGCACTGCACATCATGGTTCGATATGACATTGAAAAAGAACTGATTAGCGGTAAACTCAAAGTGAAAGATCTACCCAAGCGTTGGAACAGATTATATTATGACTATTTAGGCATTCGTCCAAAGACAGATAAAGAAGGTGTCCTCCAAGACATTCACTGGTCTGGTGGAGCGATTGGTTATTTCCCAACTTATGCCCTCGGTTCTGCGTATGCAGCACAAATCTATCAAGCGATGAATAAAGATTTAAACATCGAAGAAGCATTATTAAACAACAATATTAAAGCGATCAATGCTTGGACGAAGGAACATATTCATCAATTTGCATCATCCAAATCGCCTAAAGAGATTTTGATGATTGCGACAAAAGAAGCATTTAACCCCAATTATTACGTCGACTATTTAAAACATAAGTATCAACGCTAAAGGAACTGATTATTCATGCTATCTATCCGTTCGCTCTACCAGGTTGGTTATGGGCCATCTTCATCGCATACGATGGGTCCGGCAAAGGCAGCTAAGATTGTGAAAGAGCGTTGCCCATCTGCGGATTATTTTGAAATCACACTCTATAATTCTTTAGCACTTACGGGAAAAGGACATCTAACCGAAGAAGCCATCAAAGAGTCACTCGCGCCATGCAATGTGGCTTTTTTGACGTCAATTGATCTTGGAAAGCATCCGAATACACTTCTAATTAAAGCATTTGAAGGACAAAAGATCTTCAATGAATATGAAGTGATGAGCACAGGTGGAGGACGGATTGTATTTCAGGGAGAAGTTTCTGATGAAGTTCATATCTACCCACATCAAACATTTAAAGAGATCAAAAAATACTGTAAAGCAAATCATCTCACCCTTCACGATTATGTCTATCAAGTAGAAGGAGAAGGTATCAAAACATTTCTCGATGAGATTTGGGAAGCGATGCGTTTATCGATCGTGCGTGGGATTGCGACGCACGGGATTCTACCTGGTCCATTGAAGATGAAACGTAAAGCACCAGAACTCTATAGCAAAATCAAAGCCAATGAAGTCCCAGAAATTACTGAAAACCGACTCGTTGCGAGTTACGCGTTTGCGGTTTCTGAAGAGAATGCCAGCGGTGGTATCATCGTCACTGCACCTACCTGTGGTGCCTGTGGAGTATTACCTTCAGTCTTATATTACATGCATGAAAAACATCAAGTGATCACCCATGAACGCATTATCAATGCATTAGCCGTAGCAGGACTGATTGGGAATTTGATTAAGCATAATGCATCCATCTCGGGTGCAGTCGCGGGATGTCAAGCAGAAGTAGGCAGTGCATGTTCGATGGCTGCTGCTGCGCATGCAACCTTATTTAATCTTTCGATGGACCAAATTGAATATGCTGCAGAAATCGCGATGGAGCATCATCTTGGGCTAACCTGTGACCCGGTCAATGGATATGTTCAAATCCCATGTATTGAACGCAATGCTGTGGCGGCACTCCGTGCCATCGATGCGTGTGGACTTGCATTTTTCTTAACCGATTCCAGAAAGATTTCATTAGATACTGTCATTCAAACCATGTACCAAACCGGTTTGGATATGCATCAATCATACAAAGAAACCTCACAAGGTGGACTTGCGTTCTACTTCAAGGAGGAAGAAGATGTTAACTGTTGGTAGCAAAATAATTGGTAAAGCACTCGATGTCGATTTTTTAGGACAGGGTGTCATTAAGCATGAAGAGTATGTGATTTTTGTCAAAGCTATGCTGAAAGATGAGGTTGCAGAAATCGCCATTACATCGCTGAAAAAGCGCTTTGCAGAGGCAAAAATCATTCATTTGATTGAAGCAAGTCCCCAACGTAAAAAGATCGATGTTATCTTAGAAAGTTGTGATCTTCTTCACATGGCTGATGAGGAACAACTCATATGGCAACGACGAATCACTCAAGAAACTATAAAAAAAATATCAGGTCTTGAACTCAATGTTGAAGATACATTAACTGATCATCATTTCACGCATTATCGTAACAAATCTGTCTTTCATGTCCTCAGTGAGCCCATCTTGTCACTTGGTTTATATGGACTCAATAATCAATCACTGATCAAGACCCATGATTTCATTTTGTCGGATCCTTTGACGAATAAAATCCTTTTACGTATTCAACAGGCAAGAATCCCTATTGAGCCCAATGTCTTGCGTCACATCGCGTTTCGCACCAATGAAAAGAATCAAGCACTCGTGACATTGGTGGCATATAAAAAGTCATTTCGTGGATTGGATTCTCTTCTATCACTCTTTCTAACCATTCCAGAAATCATCGGTGTGACTTGTAACATCAAGAAAGATGAACGTCATATACTAAGTGATGTAAGTCATTTAATCTACGGGAAACCGACGATTGATTTAGCCATCGGTTCATGGATTTATCCCGTCAGTGATCAATCCTTCTTTCAGGTCAACATTCCTGTCATTCAGATGGCATATGATGTCATCAAAGAGGACATCATGCCCAATGCGAAAGTCATTGATGCTTACAGTGGAGTTGGTAGCATTGGTTATTATCTACTTGATAAAGTAAGTACGATGACCTTTATTGAATCCAATCAGGATGCCATCAAGATGACCAAGCGCATCAAAGAAGAGCATCATCTCGATCAAGTGACGATCCTTGAAGGTAAAGCAGAAGCATTTTTCCATGAGATTCATGGTGATGTACTCATCGTTGATCCCCCACGTTTTGGTTTAACTCAAGAATTGATTCAATCGATCATCGATAAAGCATTTGAACAAGTCTTCTATTTATCCTGTGACATCAAGACATTGTCAAGAGATTTATTAATGCTCAACGAACGTTATCATATCAATAAGATTGTTCCCTTACGCATGTTCCCTCAAACAACCAGTTTAGAAACACTTGTCTGTTTAACAATAAAAAAATAACGCGTCTAGTTTACTAGATGCGTTTTTCTATCCTCTAACGAAGGGATTGAATTTTTTTTCGTGCCCAATATCTGTGGGTCGTCCGTGTCCTGGATAAACCATAATGTCTTCATCGAAGAGTTGATAGATCCGTTTAACAGAACGATAAATCACTTGTGGATCTGACAAAGGAATGTCTGTGCGACCAATGCTTTGGAAAAAAAGTGTATCTCCTGAAAACAAGATGTGATCAACACTCAGGACAGTGCTTCCTTCTGAATGCCCTGGGGTTTCATAAACAGTGAACATGAGTCCTAACGCTTCAAACGTATCCATATCCTTAACCCATAGATCGACTGGGACTTCATAACCCAACTGATTATAACTGGATTTTCCCATCCATATCTTATCCTTGATTGGTGCATACACTTTACAGTTAAAAAGATCCTTTAGCTGTTTAACTCCACCTACATGATCAAAGTGTCCATGCGTAATATAAATTGCTTCTACGTTTAAGTTTTGCTTGTTTATGTACCGAATCACATCATCGCTTTCATAACCTGGGTCGATGATGATTGCTTGATTTGCTTCGCTTAGGATATAACAGTTACTTTTTAAATTACCTAGCGAAAACCTCATTATTTCCATTAAAATCACCTATCGTATTATAGCACAAAATCCCATAATGCCAAGAAAAATCATGAATATGAAGATGATTTACTAAAGTAAACGTTCTCAAAATCGTTTTACATGCACAAAAAGTTCCGTTGAAGTATAATGACGTTGCTAGAGGTGAAACCATGAATATTAAACAGAATTATACCGAACTCATCGGCAATACGCCGCTTTTACGTTTGCATAACCTTGAAAAAACACTTGGACTCAAGGCAGAACTCGTTGCTAAATTAGAAAGTCATAACCCTTTATCCAGCGTCAAAGATCGTTTGGCGTATGCTTTAATTGAATCCATTGAGAAAAAAGGATTTGTTAATCAGAACACGATTTTTTGTGAACCCACGTCGGGAAATACCGGTATTGGACTCGCATTCATTTGTGCTGCAAGAGGATACAAATTAATTTTAACAATGCCTGAAACCGTGTCCAAAGAGCGTGTACAAATCGTCAAAGCACTTGGTGCTGATGTGATATTAACAGAAGGTAAACTTGGGATGAAAGGGGCTATTGCCAAAGCTCAAGAAATCCAAAGTATGCAAAAGAACGTGATCATTCCGATGCAATTTGAAAACTTTGCAAATCCTGAAATCCACCGGAAAACAACAGCATTAGAAATCTTAAAAGATACTGATTACGACGTGGATTACTTCGTCGCTGGAGTGGGCACCGGAGGAACGATTACGGGTGTAGGTGAAGTGTTAAAGGCACATCTTCCTCACGTCAAGATTGTCGCAGTAGAACCTAAAGATTCACCCGTTTTATCGGGAGGACAACCAGGACCGCATAAAATTCAAGGGATTGGAGCAGGATTTATCCCAGGTGTTCTCAATCAAAAGGTCATTGATGAAATCATTCAAGTGTCTAATGACGATGCATTCAACTATGCACGACTGCTTGCAAAAACTGAAGGAGTCTTCGCTGGGATTTCTTCAGGTGCTATTTTATTCTCAGCGATTGAACTTGCCAAAAGAAAGGAAAATGAGGGAAAAAGAATTGTCTTTATCGTCTGTGATACAGGTGAACGATATCTTTCCACACCTCTTTACGATATCTAATGCTTAAATGTACAAAAGAAGATGTTTTTGCAGCGAAAAAATTTGATCCGGCAGCACCTTCGTGTCTTATGGTCTTTTTGACTTATCCAGGTGTAATCGCGTTAAGAAGACATCGTAGAGCCCATAAATTGTGGCTTAAAGGTCGGAAAAATTGGGCGAGACTTATCGCAAGTGCGACCCGAAGAAAAACAGGGATTGATATTCATCCTGCAGCCAAGATTGGTCATGGTGTTTTTATTGATCATGGTATGGGATTGGTCATCGGAGAGACCGCCACGGTGGGTGATAATTGCGTCTTATATCATGGTGTGACATTAGGGGCCAATACCTTTGAAAAAGTAGATCGTCATCCAAAGATTGGTAACAACGTCATCATTTATGCAAATGCAACCTTGATTGGACCGATTCATATCGGTGATCATAGTATCGTTGGCGCTGGTGCCGTTGTTTTAAAGGATGCCCCCGCACACAGTAGATTAATCGGTGTACCCGCACATAAAAATACGCAGACGATCACCCCATAATGACTTAGTATGGCACGATCAAGAGAAGATATTCTAATCCTTCACATATTATCATCCTTGATTGACAAAAGATAAGAAATTTGATATCATTAATTGAGTTTTAGGAGGAGTACTATGAATTGGGCAGATTATTTAATTATTATTGTCTCTTTACTACTCATCGGTGCAGTGTTATTACAGCATTCTAACGATGACATTAAAGATGCATTTAGTGGTGAAAAATCCGAGTTATTTAAGAATAGAAAGTCAAGAGGACTTGAATTGTTTCTCGTTCGAGCATCCTTCGTTCTTGGCATCTTATTATTCGCTTTTGTTATACTTTCAAATTTTCTACACTAAACAAGAGACTATGAAAACGAAGTGTTTCCTCGGAAACGCTTTTTTCATCAAAGGGGTTCTATGCAACGTTATTTCTTAAATCAGAAGTCCAATCAAATCACAGGGCAAGATGCACTTCACATTACCAAAGTGATGCGTATGAAGACCGATGATCAGGTGATTGTATGCTATGATCAGCGCTGCTTTTTGTCATCCTTAATCATTGATAATTCAGGCGTTTTCTTTAAAGAGATTCAAGAACTTGAAGGTTATAAAACCCCTTATATTACGTTGATTCAAGGCTTACCTAAACATCCTAAGAATGAACTAGTCACGAAATATGCAACCCTATTTGGGGCATCTTCGATCCTCTTTATTCCCATGATGCGAAGTATCGCAAAACTGGATAATGAAGCCAATAAACAGAAGAGACTTGAACTGATTGCAAAAGAAGCTGCGGAACTTGCTCATCGTTTTGATGTACCCTCGATCCATTTACTATCATCGATGAAAAATGTCGATTGGCACGATTTTGATCATGTGCTTTTAGCGGATGAAAATGAAAAGTCGATGACGCTTAATGAGGCTCTCCCAGAAGTGAAGTCTACCATGAAGATTGCTGTGATCATCGGACCTGAAGGTGGGATTACCGAACAGGAACGAGATTACTTTAAATCGATTAATGCGATCGCAGTGTCACTAGGAAAAAACATTCTTCCTACAGAACTCGCTGCACTTTATGCCCTTTCTTATCTATCCATTAAAAATACCTAAAAGATTTTGACAAATGAAAAAAAATGCTATATAATGATTAAGGCTAATGAATCTCAGCGTGGAAGGAGGGCAGACTATGCCTAAAACAATCGTTCGCGAAAAAGAATCAATTGAAGATGCTTTACGTCGCTTTAAACGTGACGTTTCTAAGTCAGGAACTCTCCAAGAAGCACGCAGACGTGAGTTCTATTTGAAGCCATCAGTAGAACGCAAGGAACGGATTCGCGCAAACCGCTCAAAGAAGAAGTAACTTCAAAAATCGCACTCTAGGGTGCGTTTTTATATGGTTTTTGATTTGAAAAAGTACATGATGTGCTTTTTTCTTTTTGGGTCTATGGTATAATATCTTTACGGTAAGGAGAGATTTAATGAAATTAAATCAACAAATTCATCATGCCGAAGCCATCGCAAGACTTGTCGGCGTTCAAGATCGTAATTTACTCGTTTTCAAGCAATACCTAGGAGTGAATGTTTCCGTGATGGGATCTGAGATTATTACCGATGCCAAAGAGAAACATCTTCCATTGCTGGAAGCGATTTTTTCGGTTCTTATTGAGCTCGCAGAACATCAGGTTCAACTCTCGGAGAGAGACATCATGTATATCATCAAACTCGCTGAAAAAAATGAGCTTGAAGGTGTGTTTGACCTCTATAAAAATCGTAAACGGATTTTAATCAATGATCAAGGACGTTCGATTTATCCAAAAACATTTAATCAAAAACACTATGTGGAAGCTATCACCAATTACGATCTAGTTTTTGGTGTCGGACCCGCAGGAACTGGAAAGACGTATTTAGCCGTTGCTCAAGCGGTCGCTGAACTCAAAAACAATAAAGTAAAGAAATTGATTTTAACGCGACCGGTGGTTGAAGCAGGAGAAAGTCTTGGCTTTTTACCTGGTGACCTAAAAGAGAAAGTCGATCCCTATTTGGTTCCTTTATATGATGCTTTATATGAAATGTTAGGCACACAAACCACACTCTCTTTAATGGAAAAAGGCGTGATTGAAATTGCACCACTGGCGTACATGCGAGGTCGTACCTTAGAAAATGCCTTCGTGATCTTAGACGAAGCACAGAATACGACGCGTGTTCAAATGAAGATGTTTTTAACCCGTTTAGGATTTGCCTCCAAAATGGTGATCACCGGCGATCCCTCGCAAAGTGATTTGCCCAAGGGGATTCCTCCTGGACTCAATGAAGCACTTCAACTACTCGATCATATGGATGATATAAAAATAATTCAGTTTGATAAGCGCGATGTCGTTCGACACCCCCTTGTCCAGCGTATTCTCGAAAGGTATGATGGCGATGAAAGTTAATCTCTATAATCAAACCGAACAATCACTCGATCACATTCAAGCATTGATCAATCGTATCTTTAAACCCGAAAAGCAAAGACTTAGCATGCAGCTCATCTTTGTCACCCAAGAAGAAATTCATCGTCTCAATTTAGCTTATCGCAATATAGATAAACCCACTGATGTCTTAAGTTTTCCCAACGATGACAGTAAAGATCGTTCTTTAGGTGACGTATTTATCTCGATTGAACAAGCAAAAAGACAAGCTCAAGATTATGGGCATTCCATCGAAAGAGAAATCGGCTTTCTTGCAGTGCATGGCTATCTCCATTTGCTCGGGTATGATCATCATACCAAGGAAGATGAAGCATTAATGATGACAAAACAAGAAGAGATTCTTAAGAATGCCAACCTAGAAAGGATTCCCTCATGAAAAATATTCAAGAAGCACTCAAAGCTCGTGAAAGAGCATATACACCCTATTCTCATTTTAAAGTAGGGGCAGCCATCGAACTCAAGGATGGATCATTTGTCCATGGAGCAAACATTGAAAACGCATCATTTGGATTGACCTCCTGTGCAGAAAGAAATGCTTTATATTCGCTTTATTCGCAAGGGTATAAAAAAGAAGACATCGTCTCACTCACTGTGATTGCTAACGATCATGGTCCCGTATCCCCCTGTGGCGCATGCCGTCAAGTCATGCATGAACTTCTACCTAAAGGAACAAAGATCGTTTTAGCGAATACCAAAGGTGAAACGTTGGAAACCACACCAGACGGATTGTTACCATACGCCTTTGTCTTAGATGAAAAACCTCATGACGAATAAACACGTATCGGGGTTCGTTGCGATTATCGGACGACCTAACGTGGGAAAATCCACCTTAATCAATGCACTCATGGGTGAAAAGATCGCCATTATGAGTCCAAAACCACAAACAACGCGTCATCGTATCATGGGTGTCTTGACCAAACCAGATTATCAAATCATCTTTGTTGATACACCAGGATTGCATAAAGGAAAAGATTTATTAAACAAGACCATTGATAAAGTCGCAGTTTCTGCGATTTCCGATGTTGATCTGATCTTATATGTCGTAGACAGAAAAAAAGATGAAGCCGCAGAACATGTTATTCGCTATTTCAAACAAGCGGATGCTAAAGTCGTTTTAGTCATCAATAAGATTGATACATTACCTTCGAAGTCTGCTATCGATGAAGTTATTGTCAGTTATTTAGATAGTTACCCCTTTTTAGGTGTCATCCCGATATCCGCGAAAGAACATACCTATCTTGATAAGATTGAAGAAATCATCCTCCCACATCTTGAAGAAGGACCACGATTTTTCCCTGAGGATATGAAGACAGATCAAACCGAAGAACAACTGATGAGTGAGCTCATACGTGAAAAAATCCTTTATCATACCGAACAAGAAGTACCTCATGCCGTGGCTGTTGTGATTGAATCCTTGGCAGAAAATCATGAACTTAATACCCTTGATGTATCCGCCCTCATCATCGTTGAACGCACCACCCAAAAACAGATATTGATTGGCAAGGGTGGCGAAAAAATGAAGAAAATTGGGATGGAAGCAAGAAAAGAAATCAATCACTTACTCCACACCAAGGTGCACTTAACACTTTGGGTTAAGGTCAAAAAGGATTGGAGAAATCGCCCTTCTGACTTAAAGTCACTTGGGTATGGAGATGATGTTTAATGGAAGGCATTATCTATAAAGTTCAACCTTATCAAGAGCATGCACGTTTATGTTATGTGTATACCATGATGGGGAAAAAGACGTTGCTTGCTCAAGGTTCGCAAAAGGTGAATTCACCTTACCGGATTTTGGCCCAATATTTAACAAAAATCGATTTTAAAGATCAAGCAAAACCCTTCATGACCTTGCAGGAAGGGAAAATCATTGATGATTACCATGGTATAAAGTCAGATTTTCATCAAACAAAATCTGCAGGTATCATCTTAGAACTTATTGATCATACCATTATGGAGAATATGGATCATGGACAACTCTACCATGAAGTCAATCTTGCCTTGATGGCACCTCGACTTGAACTTTCTAGCTTATCTTTTACAGTTAAATTGATTGAACCTCTAGGTTATCAGATCCATTTATCCGGGGATGGACGGAAAATCAAAGGCGTCTCCATTGAAAGAGGATCGCTCATTTATGAGGGTGAGGGATTCCCTGTGGATCTCGATGTCAAAGGGGCATTAGATTTACTAAGGTTATCCCTGGTCCCTTATCATGAACTATCCGATCAACCTTGGAATGATTTAACTAAAGTTAAAGACTTTATCTTTAAATACTATCAGTTTCATTTACAATTAACCTTAAAAAATCTACAATAGACATTAAAAGGATGTGCAGACATGGTTACACTTGAACAACTCGTACAATATGCAAAATCGACAGGATATATTTTCCAAGGAAGCGAACTCTATGGTGGGTTAGCGAATACTTGGGATTATGGTCCTCTCGGAAGTTTATTAAAACGCAATATCAAAGATGTATGGATTCGCAAATTTCAAAGAGAAAATCCTTATAATGTCTTAATTGATTCTTCCATCCTGATGAATTCGGAAGTTTGGAAAGCAAGTGGACATGTGGGAGGTTTTTCGGATCCACTAACAGAATGTCGTGCGTGCAACAATCGCTTTCGCGCCGATAAATTAATCGAAGATCATGATGCAAATGTCCATCCCGATGGATGGAAGACAGAAACCATGTATCAATATCTACTCGATCATAAGGTCGCTTGTCCTAACTGTGGAAAGTCTGATTGGTTACCTATCCGTGCTTTCAATATGATGTTTCAAACGTATCAAGGGGTTGTCTTAGAACAAGCCAATCAGATCTATTTACGTCCTGAAACCGCACAAGGAATCTTTGTCCAATTCAAAAATATCCAACGGACGACACGTCGGAAAATTCCCTTTGGTGTTTGCCAAGTAGGTAAATCATTCCGAAACGAAATCACACCAGGTAACTTCATCTTTAGAACCCGTGAATTTGAACAGATGGAACTCGAGTTTTTCTGTAAACCTGGAACTGAACTTGAATGGTTTAGCTATTGGAAGAATTTCTGCATGAACTGGCTCAAAGATTTAGGCTTGAAACAAGAAAACTTAGCCTTTGATGATCACAAACCAGAAGCACTCTCCCACTATTCGAATGCGACTACCGATATCAGATATCAATTTCCTTGGGGATTTGATGAACTTTGGGGAATTGCATCTAGAACAGATTATGATTTAAAGGCGCATCAAAATCAGTCAGGTGAGAATCTACAATACTTAGATCCTGAAACCAATGAACGCTACCTACCTTATGTCATTGAACCTTCTGTGGGTGTTGAACGTCTCGTCTTAGCGTTCTTGACCAATGGGTATGACGAAGAAGTGCTAGAAGGTGGCGATATTCGTCAAATTCTTCACATTCATCCAGCGCTCGCACCTTATAAAGCGGCCATCCTGCCCCTTGTAAAACGTGATCATAGTGAAAAGGCGTTTGAGATTTACCAAGAACTCAGCAAATCGTTTGATGTCATCTATGATGAGACACAAAATATTGGGAAACGCTATCGCAGACAAGATGCGATTGGAACCCCATTATGCATCACGATTGACCACCAAACAATGGAAGATCAAACCGTTACTGTGCGAGATCGAGATACGATGGGTCAATTACGAATCTCTATTCAAGAACTTAAAGCATACATTGAAAAGAATCACCAATTCTAGTCAAGGAGGATGTCATGGACCAAAAACTCATTGATCAAATAAATGAGAAAACCGCGATCGTTGATTTGGTTAGCGAGTTTGTCACGCTCAAAAAGACGGGTAAAAATTTCGTAGGTTTATGTCCATTCCATCAAGAAAAAACACCAAGTTTTTCGGTATCTCCAGAAAAAAACATCGCTAAATGCATGAGTTGTGGTGAAGGGGGAAACCCAATAAACTTCTTTCGAAAGATTAAAAACATTTCCTTTGAAGAAGCAGCATCTGAACTCGCGATTCGCGCTGGTATCGAAGTTAAAAAAACCAATGTACGAAAAGACCCCTATGAAAATTATTATGCATTGATGAGTGAAGTTGCCAATTTTTATGAGTTTAATCTGCGGCATAGTGAAAAAGGTTTAGAAGCACTTCGTTATCTTTTTGATCGCCAGATGAATGATGATTTGATCAAACATTTTCGCTTAGGTTATGCCCCATCTTTCGGATCAACACTGTATCAAGTACTCAAAAACAAGAACTTTGCTGTCTCTGATATGATTAAACTTGGTGTGGTCAAACAAAGTGATCAAGGGGATTATTATGATCTCTTTAGTGATCGCGTCATCTTTCCTATCACGGATGCGAAAGGACGTGTGGTTGGATTTTCAGGTCGAACACTGAATGCAAAGGAACCCGCAAAATACATCAATAGTCCCGAAACCATCATTTTCAAAAAAGGGATGTTGCTCTACCATTTTTATGAAGCACTTCCGGAAATAAGAAAAGTGAAACAAGTCGTACTTTATGAAGGCTTTTTCGATGTGATCTCCTCTTATGGAGCTGGCATCATGCATGGTGTCGCCACCATGGGAACTGCACTCACGAAAGACCAGGCTAAATTGATTAAATCTGTCTCACCATCCATCATTATCGCTTACGATGGTGACCAAGCAGGACTTAAGGCGAGCGATCACGCAATTCCTATTTTAGAGAAGGAACAATTGAAGATTGAAGTACTCACCATTCCCGAAAAGATGGATCCAGATGACTTTATTAAATCCTATGGTCCTGAAGCATATGAAAAGTTATTTGGTGAATTCACGGAAGATAGCTATCAATTTCGTTATCGATATTATAAAATAGGCAAGGATTTAAAGAATGCCAATGATTTAAAAGACTTTAAACGACAAATCGTTTCGATGGTTCAATATGCAGATCCTTCGATACGAGCCCATTATTTACAACGTTTATCCGCTGAGTTTTCGATACCTATGGAAGAACTCGAAGTTGTTAAACGTCCTAAAGAAAAAGAGCCTGTCAAATTACCTACAATTGAAAGAACAAAAATGCCGAATAAGTACGAGCAGGCAGAACGATTCTTGATCATGGCAATGCTTCGATCAAAAAGTATATCCAATAAAGTGATGAATGTACTCAAATCTTCGGATTTCGCTGAAGTCATCACAGCATCCATAAGATTATCGATTGATCATTACTATCATGAGCATTTGGACATGAATGTTGAAAACTTTATGGATACCTTAAACACGGATCAGCGCGACGTGATGGAAAAATATATACTAAAGGACATCGTATGGAAGAAAAATCTTTCCATCGATGAACACGAAGTCGATAAATATATCGCACTCGTGATTCTCGCTAATGATCATCGTCGGTTTAACTATTTAAATCATCAAATAGATACACTCCAAGAAGTGAGTGAAACGTTGGTCAATGAACGTGATCAACTTAAAAAACGTTTAGATAAATATAAGGAGGAAGCGTCAAATGGATCGTGAAAAGATCATACAACAGCTCATTAAAAAAGGTCAAAAAGAAGGATTTATTGCACAAGAAGATGTCATGCAGTATGCCGATCTGAATAGTGAAGACTATTTTGAAATTGAGCGCGCACTACTTAATGAGAATATCGATATCATGACAAGTGAAGATTTTACTGATGATCTTCCTGAAGATGAAGTAGAAGAAGAAACCGTAGAAGTTGAAGAGGAAGAGGAAGAACCTGATTTTGAACTTGAAGATATTGAACCCGATGATCTTTCCCTTTCCGGTCTTGAAGTCGAAGAGGAAGAACTGATCAATATCGAATCGATAGCGTCAACGATTAAAATCGATGATCCGGTTCGGATGTACTTAAAAGAAATTGGCCAGATTCCTCTACTCAATCAAGAAGATGAAAAGAAGTATGCTGTCGCTGTCTCAAATGGTCGTTACGCCAAAGAACAACTTGACGAAATCGAACAAGGGACACTAGAGTTGCCTGAAGACGATCTCCAAGAACTTAAGCGTGCGGTTGAAAAAGCCCAATTTGCCAAAAATAAGTTAGTTGAAGCTAACTATCGTTTGGTTGTCTCCATTGCGAAGCGTTACGTTGGACGTGGCCTCCTTTTCCTAGATCTTATTCAAGAAGGAAATATGGGGTTGATGCGTGCTGTAGATAAATTCGATTACGAAAAAGGCTTTAAGTTTTCAACCTATGCCACTTGGTGGATTCGTCAAGCGATCACACGTGCGGTTGCTGACCAAGCGAGAACTATTCGTATCCCTGTGCATATGGTAGAAACCATCAACAAGATGATTCGTATTCAAAGACAATTGATCCAAGATTTAGGAAGAGAACCTTCAGTGGAAGAAATTGCTCAAAAAATGGGTATTTCGACTGAAAAAGTCCAAAATATTCAAAGAATTGCGAAAGAACCTATTTCGTTAGAGGCGCATGTTGGGGAAGAAGAAGATTCTTCACTTGGGGATTTTATTTCAGATCCGAATGCCCTCACCCCTCATGAATACATGCTTCAAGAAATGGTCAAACAGACCCTTGATGAAGTCTTAGAAACCCTAACTGACCGTGAAGAAAAAGTCTTACGCCTTCGCTATGGTTTATTTGATGGTAAAAACCACACCTTAGAAGAAGTCGGACGTGAATTTGGGGTAACCAGAGAACGTATTCGTCAGATTGAAGCCAAGGCGTTACGCAAACTAAGAAGTCCTTCACGACAAAACAAACTTCGTGAATTCTATTATGGCAAAAAATAAACGCATTTCGTTTCTTGCATCACGCCTTAAAGGTTATCCAAAAGTATTAGATATTGGAACAGATCATGGGTATGTGTTGAAAGAAGCGTTTGATCATGGATTTATCAAAGAAGCGATCGCCAGTGATTTAAGAGAACAACCCCTAAAATCAGCGATGAAAAATCTAGAGAACTATCCCGTGACTTTCATTCTCTCGGATGGCTTTTTAAACATTAAAGATACCTTTGATCTTGCGCTTATTGCTGGAATGGGGGCACATTTAATCACCGAAATTATGCGCCATGCCCCAAAAGGAGATGAAGTCTTTCTCCTACAACCTAATGACAAGCATGAAATTGTTAGAGAATATTTGCTGCATCACGAATGGAATATTACCGATGAATGGGTTATCCATGATAAATTTTATTACGTGATCATGGAAGTCAAACGAGGTCATATGTCCCTGACTAACGATGAACTTATCACGGGTCCTATTTTAAAACATAAGGCTGAAGCGAAGGATTATTATCAGTTTAAACTGACACAGATTAATCAGATCATTGACCAAGCGAAGGGGAGTTCGCGAAAATCACTTGAGCAAAGACGAGAAATCTATCAAAACGTACTGAAATAGATTAAAGAAAGAACCTGAAGTTTTACTTTACTTATTCTCATTATTAAGGTAAAATGAAGGGGTATAATACGCATTTTTAGGAGGATTTTATGAAAGAATATCAGCTTTTACAAAAGCTTGAT
The DNA here is from genome assembly GCA_937868795.1 of uncultured Acholeplasma sp. Taxonomy (GTDB): domain Bacteria; phylum Bacillota_I; class Bacilli_A; order Acholeplasmatales; family Acholeplasmataceae; genus Peloplasma. The sequence goes on along the minus strand of CALMNM010000152.1, from coordinate 34,627 downwards.
CGCTCGCTACAAGCCTTTCGTTTGTCGGGTGTTTACAAGCGTTCACAAACCAAATTGTCTGATGCGGATATCATGGTGATGTTTTGTGTCGCTTTTTGTGATACCAATCAACGATTGAAATTAACGGATGTTGCCAAGACCCTCCGTGTGACGCTTCCTGCAGTCACCCACAAAGTGAATGATTTAGTCGCCAAAAAATATCTAGAAAAAGAAGTCTCACATAAAGACTTACGCGTGACATTTATTCGTTTGACACCTGAAGGAAAAGCATTTGTTGAATCTATTAGAGATGAATACTATCAACCTTTAAAATCGCTTGTTGATTATTTAGGCCAAGAAGATACAGAATCATTAATGCGCATTCTCGATAAGATTAGTGCTATGGGGAAAATCGCCTAATCTCTTTTCAGATTTTAGAAAGTTGGGATCGTCATGATTCGTGCTCTACGCTATCTTAAGCCATACCGTTTTGGTGTGGCCCTTGTTTTTACATTCGTTGCTCTTCGTGCTTTTTTAGATTTATTACTGCCTTCTTTACTCGGAATGTTGGTCAGTAATGGTCTAGGATTGAACGAAACCAGCGTTAATCCTGATGTACCTCAAATTTGGTATTATGCAGGATTGATGTTAGGGGCAACTTTTTTGTCGATCCTTGTCACCATTACTTCTGGTTATATGGAGTCTAAAATCTCTGCGGGGTTTGCGAAAGATTTAAGACGCGCTGTCTATGAAAAGATTGAAACTTTCTCACTTTATGAGATGGATCACTTCACAACATCGTCCTTAATCACCAGAACCACCAATGATATTCAGCAACTTCAACAAATTGTTAATATGCTTTTACGTATGATCATCTTAGCTCCGATGCTTGCCATCGGTGCCATCACATTCTCGATCATGCAGCATCCGACCTTATCGATGTTTTTGATCGCGTCTATTTTAAGTTTACTTATTATGCTCTTTATCGTCTTTTCCATCACATTACCCAAATTTGAACTTGTTCAAAAATTGGTGGATAAATTAAATTTAGTCACTAGAGAAAATTTGTCTGGTCTTCGTGTCGTCAGAGCCTATAACACACAAGAATACCAAGCAAAGCGAATTGATGATGCCGCTAAAGAGTCCATGAGACTCAATGTCTTTGTGAATCGTGTGTCATCTATCATGTGGCCATTCATGGGATTGATTATGGGGATCACAAGTTTGATCATAGTTTATGTTGGTTCAACACGGTTTATGGGTATTGATGGATTTACACCGGGATCACTCATGGCACTGATGCAGTATGCGATGCGTGCCATCATGGCATTCATGTTCATGTCTTTCATTTTTGTATCGATTCCAAGAGCTGCGATCTCTGCTCGTCGTATTATGGAAGTTCTCGATATGGATACGCTGATTCATGATCCTGATGAACCCATGGTGTTACCTGAAAAAATCAGAGGAAAAATCACCTTTGATCATGTCACCTTTCAATATCCCGATGCTTTAGAACCCGTCTTAAGAGATATCAGTTTTACGGTTAAACCCAAATCAACGACCGCGTTTATCGGTTCTACTGGTTCGGGAAAATCGACTTTGATCAATTTAATTCCTAGATTCTATGAACCCTCAAAAGGGAATATTTTTATTGATGATATCAATATCAAATCGATGAAACAAGAAGATCTTCATCGTCTGATGGGTTATGTTCCTCAAAAAGGAATCTTATTTGGTGGCACGATTAAAGAAAATATCCTTTTTTCTGAACATGCAAGCGAAGACGATTTAGATGAAGCAGCGAAGATTGCTCAAGCGTATGGATTCATTCAAGAGATGGATCAAGGCTATGACTACGCGATTGCACAAGGCGGTACCAATGTTTCAGGTGGACAAAGACAACGTCTATCGATTGCGCGTGCGATTGCCAAGAATCCCCCCATTTATATTTTTGATGATTCCTTTTCAGCACTTGATTATCGTACCGATCAAGCGTTAAGAAAAATGCTTGATGAAAAGATAGGTGCGACAAAACTCATTGTCGCTCAGCGGATCAATACCATTCGTCATGCGGATCAAATCATCGTTCTTGATAAGGGTGATATGGTCTGTCATGGAACCCACGAAGAACTCATGAAAACCTGTCGAGTTTATCAAGAAATTGCCTCCTCACAACTCTCAAAGGAGGAACTTGAACAATGAACGCACAAAATGATCAAAAGAAGAGAGAAGAGACTAAAGCACCGTTGATGCGTGGTCCCCGTGGTATGATTTATGCGGGAAAAGCTTCCGACTTTAAAGGAACGATGAAGAAACTCTTGAAGTACTTAAGACCCTATCGATTCCAAATTTTATTTGCGGGTTTTATGGCGATTTCTGCAGCGTTACTCTCTGTACTCGCCCCTTGGTTTTTAGGTCTTATTACCTCTGAAGTGGCTCGTGCATACGTGGCAGCTTCTGGTCAATTTAATGAGCTTGAATTTGGTTTAGTTGATGTTGTTTTTGGCATCAGATTATCGATTGGTGAAATTGCGTTATCCATCGTCTTCATTCACATTTCATCGGCTTTACTAAACTATTTCCAATCGTTTCTACTCATTGGGATGACACAAAATTTAACGTATTCAATGCGCCGTGAACTATCAGCTAAGCTGAACACACTACCACTCAAGTTTTTTGATAGTCAACAGTTTGGTGATCTCTTAGGTCGTATGACCAATGATGTGGAAACCATCAACGCGACACTCACCCAAAGTATCTCTGAAATCTTCCGTTCTATCGCACTCATCATTGGGATTTTCGTCATCATGTCGTTTTTAAGTTTACCATTGATGGGAATTGTTTTAGTGACGACCATTGGGTCCTTTTTTGCAGCAAGACAGTTTGTGAGATTATCTCAAAAATACTTTAGAAGTCAAGCGAAATTTTATGGTGAACTTAACGGACATATCGAAGAAACCTATAGTGGACACACGGTCGTTAAAGTCTTTAATCACCAAAAGAAATCACATCAAGTCTTTGATCGAATCAATGATGATCTCTATAAAACTTCTGTTAAATCACAGTTCATTTCTGGCATTATGATGCCGGTGCAATTTTTCTTTGGAAACCTCGCGTATATTTCTATCGCCGTGGTTGGAGCCCTCTTAGTGCTTTCAGATAATCCATTGCTTGCTATTGAAGTTGGGATCATTCAGACATTTATTCAATATACACGTCAAATCAATCAACCAGTCCAACAGATTGGTAGTATCGCCAATGTGTTACAGTCCACTGCAGCTGCTGCTGAACGTATCTTTGGTTTACTTCATCAGGAGGATGAAAGTCCTGAAAGAGATGATCTTACAACCATCAAGAAAATGAAAGGGCATGTCGTTTTCAAGGATGTTCACTTTGGGTACCATGAAGATATCGATGTGATTAAAGGTTTCTCAGCAGAAGTGAAACCTGGACAAAAAGTCGCGATTGTCGGTCCTACTGGGGCTGGTAAAACAACGATGGTTAACCTACTCATGCGCTTTTACGAAATTAAATCGGGAACGATTACCATCGATGGTGTTGATATTAGAGATATGAAGCGAAGTGATGTTCGATCCCTCTTTGGAATGGTTCTACAAGATACATGGCTTTTTGAAGGTACGGTTCGTGAGAACATCATGTATGGATCGTTGGATCGAACTGAAGAAGAAATGATAAAAAGTGCCCGATTATCGCAATCTCATCACTTTATCGAATCACTGTCCAATGGGTATGAATTTTTACTTTCTGAAGGTGGATCCAATATCAGTCAAGGACAACGACAATTACTCACCATCTCACGTGCAATGCTAGCGGATCGTCCGATGCTCATCCTCGATGAAGCAACCTCATCGGTTGATACAAGAACAGAAGTGTTGATCCAACATGCGATGGAAGCATTGATGAAGCATCGAACCAGTTTTGTCATCGCACATCGCTTATCAACGATCAAAGATGCCGATATCATCTTTGTTATGAATGATGGAAATGTCATTGAACAGGGCAACCATCAACAACTCTTAGCGAAAAATGGATTTTATGCTAAGCTGTATTACAGTCAATTTGATACCGAATAATACTTGTAATTCAGCAGTGATTAAGATATAATAGTCATTGCTGACTTACCCATGGTGCACTAGCTCAGCTGGATAGAGCAACGGCCTTCTAAGCCGTCGGTCGGGGGTTCGAATCCCTCGTGCATCGCCACTATAGTACTAAAGCCTGAGATATGGCTTTTTTTATTGACAAAATCACAAAATGCTGATAAAATACAATTATAATAATAGTATTAATATAAAAAGAATAGAGTGATGTTATGAAAAGAACAACATTTAAACGATTTTTGTCTAATTACGCTAAAGATATGAGTCACGAGCATTCTTTGAGTTTATTCAAAAATGAAAAATATGTACAAAATAATGTACGATTACTTACAGTATATTCATTTTATGTATTTTTTAATGAAGAGGTCACACAGACTTTGCTCAATAAAAAGGATAAATTACCCACACTATTTAAAATGTATACTCAACTCAATGATAAATATGGGAATTTAACATACGCCAATGTAGATAAAATGGTTAACAATCTTGATGATTTTGATGAATTGAGTCAGTTATATAGATCATACACAAATCTTTATGTGAAAAAAAATGACATGCTAAAGAAGGTTTACTATCAAAAAATAAGAAAGACGCAAGAAGAAAAACAAATTAGCAATTATCGAATCTATACTGATTTGAAAATGAATCATGGAAACACCAATGATTTTTTAAAAAATGCAAATTTTGATAAATTATCATACAAAAATATCAAATCTATTTACCAGTATGTATCATCTTTTAGATAATGAGATCGAATGAATCCCTAATTGGGGATTTTTTGTTGCATTAAAAAAAGCCTTCCTAGAAGGCATTTAATTGAAAATAGTCATTTAAGAAGTGAGCAACCGCATCGTCATCATGCGTTCTCTCCGTAATGCGTTTGGCAACAGCTTTTAGCTCAGGAACCGCATTTTGCATCGCCACACCGAGTCCTGCATCTCTGATCATTTCGACATCATTGATGCCATCCCCTAAGGCAATCCACTGTTCATTTGTCATATCATAATAATCAAGTAGGTATTTGATGGCTGAAGACTTTGAAATATGTTTTAGATAGACCTCATAAACAGCAGCACCATTATCAACACCCCAAAGGCGTGTCGAAAGTGTGTGTCCAAATCGATCACGAATGAATCCTTCAAAAACTTCTTGTTTATCTGCTTCAATCAAATAGACAAGTCCTGTAGGTTCCACATCAAACGCTGTATGTTCTGCTTCGACAACTTTTGAACTCGTCAGACCACTAAAAAAAGCTTCGAGTTTTTTATCATATTTATAAGCATACACAACATCATCAATCGAAAAGAATGTCGTCACGATAAAAGGTTTGCTAAACCGAAAAATATCATGCATCATGGCTACAGGAATATAGGTACGCTGTTTTGCGAATGAGGGATCCTTAGGGTTTTCAATGGAACCGCCATTATCGGTAACAAGAGGAGTATCAAGATCAAGTTCCTGATATTTGGCAATCGCTCCACTATAGGGACGGCCAGTTGCCAGCACAATCAAATGACCTTGTGATTTTAATAATTGTAAGACCTTTTTTGTTTTTTCTGTAATTTCTCCCTGATGATTTAACGTCGTTCCATCGAGGTCACAGGCGATTAGATATGTCATATTAACACCTCATATATCATTATGCCACACATTCATAAAATTGCAAGAAAAGACCATTAAGGATACGTTTTCATGACTTAAGATTTACAAAAGTCAAGGGTCGCTTAAGTGAAACGTAAGATAACAAACCCATTCTTTTATTATATAATAAGGTTAAAGGGGTGTGATTGACTTGCTGAAACTAAATAAACTTGGATTCTCAACCATGGAAGCCATCGCATCCGTTGTCATTATTTCACTTGTTTTGATTGCAGCTGTCACGATTACCATCAATATGCGCAATCAGACTATCGCCACCGAAAAGAGATTTGAAGCTGTTGAAGTGGGTACACGAATTAGAACCAATATCTCATCCAATGCAGACTACGATCTCGTCAAAGCTTGGCTAGATCAAACACCCGGACAAGAGGTAAGTTTTGATATCAATTCATGTAACGATGCATTATTTAATTGCGATATTATCTTTGGTGTAATCGTCAATGAAACGTTATATGATCAGGAAGTTACCATTGTATTTCCCCAAACTGATGACTCTGTCGAATTTAAAATTATTCATTATCAGATTATGATTGTTTACTATAATACACGGGATGTATTGATCGAAGGTATGATTTATGATACCTATCAATAAAAAAGGGATCACCCTTGTTGAACTACTGGCTGCCATCGTCATCATGGGTATCGCGACAGCACTGATTGTCCAAATTGTTAGTTTACTCATTAATGCCTCTGATAAAGCATTAGAAAATGCTCGAGCGAATACACAAGGCATGGTCACTGTAGAAATATTGGAAAGTACGATGCGTCAGTTTGAGCCCACAGATCTCTCGTTTTGTGGAGGAAGCAGTGAATGTATTATTCTTGAAAAGCACTTCATCGATGAAGTTGTAGGCGAAAGCATTGTGACCACCGATTATATACCCCCGTTACTATTAATGATTAAACTGGTCAATGGTGTCTTTGAAATCAACAATAACAACATTTTGTCAGAGGTGAGCCCAAGTGATTTTATTATCTTGGACACATCGACCCTCAAGGTTTTAGATGCTGCTGGTGCAGAAATCATCAATGAAGCATCATTTATTAATGGCACACAAGTTACCATTGAGATAACGATACATATCGCTGTTGACTTAAGTAGTGATGCTATCTATACCTATACAGCTTCTTACACGTTTGACATTGATATTAGATAACTCCATTAAGGAGAGTGAAAAAATGAAATTATTCAAAAACCACAAAGGATCTGCTTTACCCACAGTAATCGCCTTAACGACGTTTCTTTTAGGCGCTGCTGCTACCTTGATGATCACAACCATCGAACAAGCACGATTAGTTGAGAAGAACATAGAAAAGACTGAAGACTACAATAATGCCATTTATCGTGTGGATGCCTCGATGCAGATTATTATGCGTGAACTTAATAACGATCCTGATTTTCTTAAAAATGCTAGCAATATTTCTGCCATTGAATCCTATTTAGGCGTAACCATTACACCATCTGAGAGTTACACGCTTTATAGTGTCACTCAAGCCTATACAGATACTCAGATCATAAATAGTTATCTAAGTACGACTGGGGAAGTGGTCATTCCTGAAGAAGAACAGGACAACCTTGAAAATTTCATTCCAGTTGTAGATCCTGAACAAGCAGATGAGGTCGCCTTAGATACAGCCTCAAGCCTCATTGAGATTTATACAGCTGAACATAATATTGACCCAGTGGAAAGTACAGATAACAATAAAACAATCTCTGATTTGGTGGTTGATGTTTGGAACAGCGATAGTTTCACCACCATTTCTAGTAGCAACTCGTTTCGATATGGTGGAACCATTTCCGATCATTATGTATTTACGGGTAATTTCACCCTTAATGCAGGTAAAACATTAGTGATTGAAGAAGGATACATTCTATTTATCAAAGGCAGTATTACCATTCGTGAAGGGGCAAAACTCTACGGAAATGTGGTGGTCTCTGGTGGTGCGACGTTTAGATATAAGAAGAACACAACCACAACCTTTGAGGGAACTCTATATTCAGATGAGAATATTAATATTGACAACGAACTCATTTTGGGGACCGCAACGAGACCTTCCTTTATGTTTTCTGAAAAAGATATCACCGCGGATTATGACTTAAATGGCTATGGTTTCTTTATTTGTGATGACTTTTCTGCACAAGATGGTGCAATCATAGGCGGAATTATTGCTAATGATATTGAACTTGACGGTTTAACGATTGATTCATTTAATCTCATGACCATTTACGATAAATTTTTCGATTATGCCTTACCTCTAGCGTTACAGGGTGGATCGGACGGAAGTTTTGTGTACACAAGTCCTAAGATTGGCTAAAAAATTAGGAGGATTTGATGAAAATTAATCTAAAATTATTCAAAAAGAACGTATATTGGGTCATCAGTCTCATCCTTTTTGGTTTGGTTGTGATTTTTTCTTCTGTGATGTTGATTACCCTAGAGATTGGGGCAGAAGCTGACGAGACCAGTATCGGGTTTATATTTTTAGGTAATCGTTCGGCTGATGAAAGAGAATCGGTAATTTCACAAGGTATTCAAACGTGGCAAGAACAAGCACAATATACGATTCGCTATCAAGGTTACCAAATACCGGTAAATCTTAACATTTTTGCTTTCGACATGGAAAAAACCACAGAAACACTTGTGTCTAACCAAAACAATCTTGCTATATTCAATGTGAATGAATCAGAAAAATCAGTATGGCTCAATACCATGACATCAATCATGGGGGCAACCATTATGGATACATTTGATGATGAAACATTCTTTGATGATGTCCTGGATGATGTGATGACTTTATCTCGAATCAAATCCTATGATTTGGTAAATTATCTAGACACAGATTTAATGGATTACGTTTTAAATACAGAGACGATGACTAGCATATCAAGTGATGATGTCGATGACATTATTACTGCAGTAACGGACATCGTTATTCCTAAAATGTCACGTTTTTCTTTGCTAGATGCACTCAATGATCTCACGCTGAACAACGAACAATTATCGATCATCGCATCTGGAATACTGAGTATCATTGATGACTCACATTTCACGTCTCTCGATTTCGAAATCTATCAATACTTACCGAGTTGGGCAACCCAAGGACAAAATGTGAGAATTTTGGAAGTAAATGATTTTGATCTATCCTTTTATAATAGCTCAATGAATGACTATCGAATCCACATTTCCAATCCTTCTGAAACATCGTTACGATTCGAGTTAATGGGATATCCTTACATTACTGAATATGCAAGTACCACACAACTTCTCGAGGTTATAGCTTATCAAACCATTATCTATGATGATGAAACCATCGATGCACTGACTCCCGGTGTAATCATCACTGAAACGGCGACAGAATTTATCTATCAAGTGGTGATTCAAAATGGAACGAATGGCGCGATTTATGAAACATTAAGAACAATGACCCCTTACCAAGGTGATGTGCAGACGATCACAATCTATATTGAACATTATCTACCCATTGATGAAATCATCCATCAACACATTGTAGAGAAGGGAGGATAATCATGGCACTTAAACGCATTGGGGACCTCTTGTTAGAACAAGGTGTCATTACGAAAGAAATCCTCACAGATGCATTAAAAAAGCAAGAGAAAAGTGAGCGTCTTGGTGAAACATTTGTCCGTTTGGGTATCTTATCAGAGGGACAAATTCTGCATGCGTTAGAAGATTCAACTGGCGTCAAACGTGTCGCTTTAGCGAATTACACCATCGATGAAAAAGCACTTGGTATGGTCGATGAAGCATTTTGTCGCCGTCATGTGCTCATTCCCTTGAGACTGGAAGGGAATAAAATTTTTTATGCTACATCAGATCCACTAGATTTTGAAGCATTTGAAGAACTTCGTGCATTAACAGGATATCGACCAAAAGCCTTTTCTTCTCCCAAAAATGATATTATTACCCAAATTGAAAAGTATTATGGTTTTACTCGTACACTTGAGGCTTTAGGCGTCAAACAAAGCATTATCACTGAACAAGAAGAAGACCTTGAAGATGAATACGATGATACACCGATGGTCAAACTTGTTAATCAAATTTTGGCCTCTGCAGTTTTTCAAAGAGCATCCGATATTCATATCGATCCTATGGATGATAAGATTCTCGTTCGCTATCGCGTCGATGGTATTTTAGAGGTTGTTCGGGAGTTCCCCATTAAGATTCTCAATCAAATGATCTCACGTATTAAAGTCATGGCGAACATGGATATTACTGAAACAAGAATTCCCCAAGATGGACGAATTCAGACATTCATACAACAAAAATCCATCGATTTACGTATTTCAACGCTTCCTACGGTTCGTGGTGAAAAGGTCGTGATGCGTATTTTGGATCTTTCAGGTCAAATGTCTCGAATAAAATCCTTGGGGTTAGATGAAAAGGATGAGCGTGTCATCAGAGATATGATTGCGCAACCTAATGGAATCGTTTTGGTTAGTGGACCCACTGGATCCGGTAAAACGACAACCCTGTATGCATGCTTGCATGAACTCAATAGACAGGATGTAAATATTGTTACGGTTGAAGATCCAGTAGAAATCAAAGTCGCTGGAATTAATCAAGTTCAAGTGCATCCGGATGTTCATCTGACATTCGCAAATGCCTTGAGATCCATTTTAAGACAAGATCCTAACATTATTATGATTGGGGAAATCCGTGACGTTGAAACCGCTGAAATCTCCATTCGTGCTTCACTGACCGGGCACTTAGTTCTATCAACGATTCACACGAATGATGCAGTCAAAACTATTGTTCGTTTACTCGATATGAATGTTGAACCCTTCTTATTGGCATCTTCATTAACAGGTGTTGTATCGCAAAGACTCGTCAGAAGATTATGCACTCAGTGCAGTTATGATGATGATCCTAACCCCGCAGAAGTAGCCATTTTTAAACGTTATGCATTGGACATCGATAAGGTGAAACGTGCAAAAGGATGCCCCTCATGCAATTATAAAGGATATGCGGGACGAGTGGGTGTTTTCGAAGTGCTACCCATCAAGTCCAATTTGCAGAAACTCATCGCTGAACGCGCGACGATCGATTTACTTGAAAAAGAAGCACGTCGTCAAGGCATGCTCACCCTCTTTCAAGCAGGACTCTTGAAGGTTAGACAAGGTATCACTACCCTTGAAGAAGTCATGAAAGTCGCAAGCGAATAGGGGGGATGAGATGGAGTTAAGAAATTATCGCTATGTCGCATACAATGCAGATAAAAAGATTGTCAAAGGCACCGTTGAAGCACTGAACCGTAACGTCTGTCTAAAATTTTTACAGACAAAAAATTATGAGATCATCCGATTAACGGAATATCGCAGTTTGCTGTCTAAACTCGATCAGATCAGTTTTGGAAGTATGCTTAAACCCAAACAACTGGTCTTCTTCCTCAAACAATTGGGATCATTATTAAAAGCGGGAGTTAAAATTTTACCCGCGTTAGAATTACTGAGTTTGCAACAGGAGAATCGTTTACTAAGAAAGTTGTATTTTGAGCTCTACCAACAACTATATAATGGTTATTCATTTTCCAGAGCTCTTAATCAACGTCCCAAAGAATTTCCTAATCTTCTATGCCAAATGATTGAAGTGGGTGAAGTTTCTGGTGATTTGCCAGATACCATCCTTCGCATGTCGGTTTATTATGAAAATCAAATGAAGATCATCTCCAAGATTAAATCAGCCGTTCGAATGCCCGTGGTGTATCTCTTATTAGCGCTCTTAATTTCTGCGGGGATGCTGATCTTTGTATTTCCTAATATCACAGATTTATACGCATCTTTTGAAGGTGCTGAGTTGCCTGCAGTGACACAATTTTTCTTGAATGCAGGTGATTTTACTAAAAATTATGCAATCCCCATTTTCCTCACTATTTTTGTCGTAACACTCACGGTCTATTTATTGAATCGCTATGTACCAAAAGTTCATTATGGATTGACAGCATTGATGCTAAAAGCACCTATCTTTGGGCAGCTTATTCAGATGAATAATCAAATCATGATTGCCAATTCATTATCACAGATGATGGGCCGAGGAATCAATTCGATCCACGCACTCAATACGACACGAAATGTCATAAAAAATGTGATTTATAAGGATTTAATGACCAAAACATTGCTCTATATTGAAGATGGGAAACCTTTTAGTAAATCATTTGAAGAAAGCCCGTATATTGATGCGATCATGGGAAAAATGATTGCGACAGGTGAGCGAAGTGGTGATATTCCAAAATTGATGGAAAATCTATCGACTTATTATAATGGAGTCGCTGACTTGAGAGTTGAACAAATCAGAGGGGCAATTCAACCGATCTTGTTGATTGTCGTTTATGGCATCGTGGGTTTAATGATTCTAGCATTGATGATGCCGATGTTATCGCTTGGTAGTCAAATCTAAGTTATTAAGAATTTCTTAAAAATGACTTGGTGGCGATTGCACAAAGTGAAACTTATGGTATGATTAAGACATAAATATGATTAATTTATAATGAAAAGGAGATATTCTATGTTAAAAACATTACGCAACAAAAAAGGTGTTACACTTGTAGAATTATTAGCGGTCATTGTTATTTTAGGAATTATTGCGGCCATTGCCGTACCAACCATTGGTGGTTTAATTGATCGTCAACGCTTGAACGCTGCAGAAGCTGAATTTGATAATGCTGTTGAAGCTGCTAGACTATACTTTTCTGATGAATCAGCAACCGAAGTCTCAGCTGATACGCTTGTCTCTGATGGCTACTTATCAGCAGATCCATTTGAAGCAGGAGTTTTATTTACGATTTCTGGTAATGTCATTACCGCAGCTCCGGTTGCACCAGCAACAATCATTGAGATTGGTGCCTACACCATTGATGGTACAACAGGGGAAGCTACTCTTACACCTTGATCGTTGATTTGAACACCTGAGAGGTTTCCATCGGAGACCTCTTTTTTTAGAATTAAAACCCAGATAACTCAAACATAGAAATTTAAGTTATAATTAAGATAAGAGGTATGATATCATGACGGCACTCATCGCAATCATTGTTTTCCTTTACGGAATGATCTTCTTATCCTTTTTCGATGTCTTAGCGACTCGAATACCCAAAGGGGAAACATTATTAGGTCGAAGTCATTGTGAACATTGTGATAAACAGTTGAAATTAGTTGATGTCATTCCTGTTTTAGGATTTATCATCAACCGAGGGAAATGTTCGACTTGTCACTCCCCAATCCCATACTATCACCCTTTAATTGAAATATTTGGGGGTCTATTATTCTCGATAGCTTATCTTTTTGATGGGTTTACATTACCGTTTTGGATTGCAGCGATAATGATATCTGTACTGATGATAGAAACTATTGCTGATATTCGTTATCGGATTGTCATTGATCGAATTTGGATGCTTGGACTCGTTCCTTTGATGATTATAAGGATCATCCAAGGGTCTTGGGTCATTCATTTGATTTCAAGTGTTTCAATATTTGTTTTCTTATATTTATTGGCATTCATCTATCAAAAAGCCACGAAGAAAGAAGCCCTTGGTGGTGGAGATATCAAACTCTATATATTTATCGGTTGGTTACTTACCCCTGTATTGTCGTTTCTATCATTATTTTTGGGTTCAATCTTTGGTTTAATTTATAGTGTGATTAAGAAAAAAGGACAAACATATATTCCATTGGTACCTTTCTTAGCCATAGGTGTCTATCTTGCGTACTACTATGGTGAATGGCTTATCAACGGCTATCTTTCTTGGATAAGGATGTGATTCAATGTTTGGCAAAAAGAATGAATTGAACTTATTCATCACCGATCATCGCATCGGATTTTATGTTGCTCAACCAGATGCAATAGAATCTTTTAAATCCGGGCATGTCGATTTAGAGCCTGGGATTTTAGATAATGGCAATATCGTTGAGCCTGAATTATTCTTCAAGAAACTCCAATATTTGTTCAAGCAACATAAAGTTAAACCCAAGATGATCAACTATATCCTTCATGATCAAAATGTCTTAATGCGTGATTTGGTTATCCCAAAACAAGATTTGGACAAAAAGGCAATTGACCAATACATAATTGAACAAATTGGCAAAACGATTCATCTCCCCTTTGAAAACCCCATTACAGCTCATTACAAAATTTTCGAAGATGATACTCAAATTAAAATATTGATCATTATAGCAAATCACGATTTGTTAAATGATTATGTCGATGTTTTTGAAAGATTAGGAGTAAAAAACATACGCTTTAATCTTCCTGCAGCTGATCTATATAATTATTATCTTTTGAAAGATAATAAGCGATATGATCATCTGATGATGGTTACTTTACATGACCGGATGATCATGATTAAGATCCTTCAACATGGTTTTCCAGTATTTTCGATGATCGAAGATTCAGAAGAATCATCAAGTCAGTATTATGACATGATGGAAAGTCTGATTGAACGTGTCATCAACTATTACAAATACAATCTCAATAAAGGTAAGGCAACAGTAGAACATATAGCGTTCTTTAATTTATCTGAGGATATTCCAAAGAAAATCCTTAGCGATAAATTAACGACAAAGCTAACCAATCACTCGTATCAAATTGTGGATATTGATGAGACAAATCTTGCTTCATTTCACACATCCAAGGTGGTTGAAATGGCTTACTTGGGTTCTATACCACGGGTTAAGGAACTTGAAGAATTTAAAAATGTACCGTTTAATCTTGATCGAGTGCATCAACTTAATGTTTGGTTTGGCTATCTTAACGTATTAACCTTTGCTATGTTCACAGTGATTTTACTCATCTACATTCCATTTGCTACCATGCGTGAAGATATCATAAATCAAACCCATTTGAATAATATTCTCTCTGCCCAAATTGAGTCCATTTTACTAGACATGATTCCAGAGAACCCGATGAGTTCAGCTGAAAAGTCACATAGCGAAACCTATGATTATCTCATGGATCAAGAACCTTTTATTCTTGATTACATCATGTCGATGGAGGCTCAGCTATCACCGTCTGTTAACATGATAAATTATGCAATCAATCGAAGTGAACAAACCATTACGATGGTAATAACATCCAATTCACTCTATGATCTCAATGATAGTGTGCTTGCCATCTATGAAGCACATGGAATTATTGATGTTAAGACAGACACACGATTCATCACCGAAACGCCATCAACCTTCATGATTGATGATTTAATGATGGAGGTGATCGTTCATTATGCGTAAAGTTAACGTTTTTGGCAAAAAGATTAACCAGGTTAAGACCATTTATGTTATTGTCTTCTTATTCGCGATTATCTTTGCCGTAAGAACATGGATGATTGGTGTTCAGACAGATCGACTTGAATCTTTGCAGGCGGATGAACTCATCTTGGATCGCCAACTGAATCATTTATTGGAGACCGAACAAGAAGAAACATTCCATTCTATAGGTGATATCATTACCGCATTTCCAACGGAAGTCACTATGCTAGAATTGGAAAATGATTTCCTCTACTTGAAACATGCCTCGGGCATGTCAATGGCAGCTGAATATCGTTATGAAGTCGATCTTGAAGTCAATAATCCCTTTGATCAAAACTTACCTAACACCGTTCGATATATCGAAATTCGTTTTGATATTACGACTGATGATCCGACACATATTAAAGATTTTATTGAGTTAATGATTGATATGGATCGTATTTACTATATCGATGCACTAGATGTCAGCTTAAATGACGGTGAGACGATCGCATCCATTATCGTCTATACATTTTATAACGAAATCGTAGTGGATTAAATTAAAGGAGCCAATGTGCTCCTTTTTTATAGAAAAAGGATTTTTCTCATTTGAGATGGACATCGTGATATAATATTCATTAGGAGGATTATCCATGCTCAGTGTATTTCTTACCTTAGGACCCATCCGACTTGATCTATCGACTCTCATCAGTTTTTTCCTAGGCATAAGCTTCGGATTTTTACTTTTATTCATGATTTACGTTTACGCGATTTTAAAAAGCATGAATAAGGGATTAAAGCTTAGACATGCCGATGAGCAAGATATTGACGAAGAAGAAATCAAATGGCTCATTCAAGACGCGATTGTTCTTTTTAAAGATAGTGAAGCGAGAGAAGCTGCAGGTTTTGGAAAACATCTCTTAGAAGTGAATCGTGAACTGTCTGTGGATATCGCCAAGAAATTTTATCCGAAATCCAAGTATCCCTATCTTGAACTTACCTTGGATGAAACCATGTTGCTCAATCACTACATCACTGACCGCTTTCAAGAATTAATGAATTCTTCAAAAATTTTAAAACTGACACGTGGATGGACGCTTGCAAAAATTGTTGAAATGAATGAGGTAAAGACCAAGTTTGAAAGCAATGTTATCGTCAAAACAGCGAAAAAATATTCTGGTATTACCAAAGCAGCTGGTGCTATTCTCAATGCAGTGAATCCTGTCTATTGGATTCGTCGCTTTAGCAAAGAAATTGCATTAAAGCTCATCTCGATTCAAATCGGTGTAGCACTCATTAAAATCACCGGTGAAGAAACGTATAAAATATACTCAAAGAAAGTCTTTAATGAAGAAAAATCAATCGACATGAATGTTGATGCAATCTACGATGATCTGAAAAAAGATGTGAAAGAAGAACTTACTGTAGGGGAATGATGTCCGTGAGAAAAGAAAAAATCAATCAAGAACCAATCATTGAAAAGCCACCCTTCATCATTTATCAATTTGTAAAGCTTGAAGGCATACGTGGTAAGGATATCTATAAGAAGACGCGATTTGTGTCTCCTATTTTTGGTCATCGTGTCAAGGATGTTGTGACAGTTCCTTTTACTGTGAAGGATACAGGAGATACAAAACGTCGCTTTGATGCCTTTAGAACAAAGCCTAAATTAAGTGAAGAAGAAGCGATTAAAATACACGGAAACAAATATTATGAATTTACGAATATTGTCTCAATGAAGACCAGAGAAGAATACTTTGGACCTTCAAGTTATGTCGAATCAGATCAAAAAGAGGTTAAAGAACAAGAACCTAAAAAAGTGTTTAAACCGATTGCTAAACATGTCAAGACACTCACCAAAGAAGAGGATGAAATGCCCTTCAAGGTAAAACCGGAACCTCAAAAACCCATCATTGCACAAGTACAACCTGTTGTTAATGAGCGTAAGGTGGAAGAAGAGCCAGTATTTGAAACCTACCGAAGAAAACCCAATGAAAAACCTGTCGTGACCTCTGATTTTGGTCAATCAAAACCTGCCATGAAGCAAACAGAAGAACCTATTGAGGATGTGATCTACATTCCTGAAGATAAAGAGGTTTATCAGTATCCTCCAGTCAAATTATTTTCAAAGAAAATGCGTGACTTGGATGAAAAACCACAATGGTTACTCGATCAAATTGATGTCATCAATTCAACACTCAATCAATTTGGCGTTGAAGGTGAAGTCTCAGGAAGTAAAAAAGGACCCACAGTCACCCGTTATGAAATCGCTCTTGAACCAGGGGTCAACGTAAAACGTGTCACTGCAATTCAAGAAAATTTGATGATGAATCTCGCGTCAAAATCCATTCGTATTGAAGCACCAATCCCAGGAAAACCTTATGTGGGTATTGAAGTCCCGAACGTCAAGACCGAAATTGTCGCCTTTGGTAATGTTGTTGACACCAAAGAATTTTTAGATGATCACGATCATCCACTAAAGATCGCCTTAGGCGTTGATATCGATGGAGAAAACATTTATGTTGATATTCAAGCGATGCCGCATGGACTCATCGCAGGTGCCACCAATAGTGGAAAATCTGTCTGTGTCAATACCGTGCTTGTCAGTTTATTACTCAAGAACTCTCCTGAAGATTTGCGTCTGATTTTAATCGATCCCAAAATGGTTGAACTCACTCCATATAATGATCTTCCCCACCTAGTCACTCCGGTCATCACGGATATCAAGATGGCTGCAGCTGCTTTAAACTGGGCTGTCAATGAAATGGAAAAACGTTATCAAACGTTTGCTGGATCACGAGCACGTGATATCAAATCATTTAATGATAATGTCAAACGAGGATTAGTCGACCACGACAAGATGCCTTATATCGTGATCGTGATTGATGAACTCGCGGATTTGATGATGGTTGCTCCTCACGATGTGGAAGATTCGATTCAGCGCTTAACCCAAAAAGCACGCGCAGCAGGCATTCACCTTTTAGTAGCAACTCAACGTCCAACGACTGATGTGGTCAAAGGAACGATTAAATCGAATATTCCCGCAAGAATTGCGTTTAAAGTATCTTCATTTGTCGACTCCACCACCATCTTGGATGGCGCAGGGGCAGAAACGTTACTCGGTAAAGGGGATATGTTATTGAAGCGTGCAGATCGCACCCATCGTCTTCAAGGCGCTTATATTCCGGATGATGAAATCTATGCGGTTACCGATTTTATCCGCAAACAGTCACAAGCACGCTATATCTTTGAACATGATGCGTTAAAACAATCACTTAGAAGTAAAGAAGTCATCACCGATGATTTATTCCATGATGTGGCTTATTACGTTGTTCAAACAGGCAATGCATCGATCAATACGATTCAAAAAGAATTTGAAATTGGATTCAATCGTGCACAACGCCTTTTTGAAATGATGGAAGAATATGAAATTGTTTCACGTGGACAAGGAACCAAAGCACGTGAAGTTCTTGTGACATTAGAAGAACTTAAGGATATGTTTAATCAATAAAAATTATAGGATGTGTCAACTCATGAGCGTCAAAAAAGCCTACAAAACCTTAATCATCACCGTGATCTTCATGATGACTACCATCATCCTTTATGCATTGAATGTTTCTAAACTTGCGTTATCGTGGGGCATGTCAGGATTTGTTGTCGCCACGATTTTTTCGCTTTTATCCGTGGTGCTTTCAATTAAAGAGGGAAAACATGATCGTGATATCACTCAGGGATCTTGGGCAAAGTATCGCTTTGAAATCCTTGATTGGTTGACGTTTCTATCAGTTAGTCTGATGGGAATCTTCATGGTATTCATGTTCTTCATCTTACCGTCTGATGTCCAACATAGTTCAATGATGCCCACACTTTCGGAAAATGATCGTATTTTGGTCTATCACTTCAAATATGAACCAGAGCGTGGAGATATCATTATTATAAGGATTACAGAAGAAAGTTATCCCCTCGTACCCTCATCGATGTTTATTGAACGCGATAATCATGGCTTAATCGATAAGGTACATGATGAAATTTTCTTTGTCAAACGAATCTATGCAGTCCCTGGAGATCAATTACGTTTTGTCAATTATGATGAGAGTACGGCAAGTTTTGAAATTGAGATCAATGGCACAGTGATCATTGCACCGACCGATGAACCTTATTATGTAACCAATGGCCAAAGAGAAATCATGCTTGAAGGTTTGGAAAACGGACGTGTCAAGGAAGGTCGTTATTTTGCCTTTGGGGATAACGCCAATGGTTATGGATTATTTCCAGCTTCCTATGATACAAGAAGTTTTGGAGCACTCTATGAAAAAGACATCGTAGGAAAAGCCATTTATCGCTTATGGCCGTTAGGGGGACTCTCATGATTAAACAAATCCAATGGTTTCCTGGTCATATGTTTAAATCACTTAAAGAAATCAAGGAACGTATTAAGCTTATGGATATCGTGTTCGTTTTACTCGATGCGAGACTCCCTCTTTCTTCTATGAATCCTGAACTTTATAAGATTATCCAACATAAGCCTATAATCCTATTATTAAATAAGATGGATCTCGCGGATGAACACATGACATCAGTGTTTAGAAAATATTATCAAAACTTAGGGTATACCACGCTTTTAATTGATGCACAAACAGGAAAAAATGTGCAAAAGATCCGTCCATTAGCAGAAGAAGTTTTAAAAGATAAACTTGCAAGAGAAAAATCAAAAGGTCTTCAAAAACGAGCTCTAAGAACCATGATCTTAGGGATTCCTAACGTAGGAAAATCGACACTGATCAACCAGATTTCAAAATCATCTGCTACTAAAACAGCCAATACACCTGGAGTAACCAAGAGTCAACAATGGATTAAACTAGGTGATGATTTTGAACTCCTTGATACCCCTGGTGTGCTTTGGCCAAAGTTTGAAGATCCTAAAGTGGGCTATCATTTAGCCATCACAGGGGCGATAAAAGATAAGATTCTACCCGAAGATGATGTTGTTCATTATGCGTTGGAATTTCTTAAAGAGCATTATCCAGATCGTCTTTATGAGCGTTACGGGTTAACGCGTGAGTTATCTTACGTCGAGATGCTCGATACGATCGGTAAATCAAGAGGTTGTTTAATCAAAGGCGGCGAGATTGATTATCAACGCGTCTATCAGATCATCTTAACAGATATTAGAGGTCGCCAATTAGGAGGTCTTACCTTTGACCGACCTTAAGATGTATGAAATAGAAAAAGCTCTCTATGACAAAGGAATCCGCTATATCGCTGGTGTGGATGAAGCGGGTCGTGGACCTCTAGCAGGACCTGTCGTCGCAGCTGCAGTCATCTTAAAAAAAGATGCGAAATTTATCTATGTAAATGATTCAAAGAAATTATCAGCACGCCAAAGAGAACTTGCGTTAGCCGAAATTAAAGAACAAGCCCTCGCAATTGGTATCGGTATTTCATCAGTAGAAGAAATTGACTTAATCAATATTTATCGAGCGAGTCGAGAAGCGATGTTATCAGCGCTCTCTACATTAAAGATTAAACCAGACTATATATTAACCGATGCGATGCCGATGGAAATTGATATACCGATGGAATCGATCATTAAAGGGGATCAAAAGTCTGTTTCGATTGCTGCAGCATCCATCATCGCGAAAACAACAAGAGATCAGTATATGCTTGAAATGGATAAACTCTTTCCTGAATATGGTTTTAAGAATCATATGGGCTATGGAACAAAAGAGCATCTTCAAGCACTGAAAACCTATGGCATTACCCCCATTCATAGAAAAACGTATGAACCGATCAAATCCATGCTCAGAGGTGAGCAATTGTCCATGAATTTTGAGGATGAAGAGATGTCCAAGTGACATTTCTTTTTTGTTTAGAAAGAAGTAATTGTCGAAAAATTAACATAATATTAAGGTGAAAAAAAGATATATATTCTTTAATATATATAGGAAGAAGCCATAAACTTTTGACTTGACAAATGAAATCGTTACACTATAATTGATATGGAAATAGGAGTGATAGCATGGCAAAGAAACTCATCATCGTCGAATCACCATCTAAATCGAAAACCATCGCAAGTTATGTCGGTAATGACGTGCTTGTTTTGTCTTCAAAAGGACACGTGCGAGACCTTGCAACCTCAGGACCTGAAGGATTGGGATTGGAGATCAATAATCACTTCAAACCCAATTACACAATCATCAGTGGCAAACAAGCACTCGTGAAAGAATTAGTCCAAAAAGCGAAGGGTAGAGATGTATTAATCGCGACTGACCCTGACCGTGAAGGTGAGGCAATCGCTTGGCACTTATCAGAATTATTAGGACTTAATGCAGAAGAAAGCAATCGTATTGTCTTTAGAGAAATCACTAAACCTGCGATTCTCGAAGCACTGAATCATCCAAGACCCATCGATCAACATTTGGTTTACTCCCAGGAAGCGAGACGAATCTTAGATCGCATTATTGGTTTTAAGTTATCTAAATTGCTTCAAAACAAGATCAAATCGAAATCCGCTGGTCGTGTTCAATCAGTAGCACTAAAACTAATCGTTGATCTGGAAAAGGAAATTGAAGCCTTTATCCCAGAAACCTATTATGAAATCGAAGCTCATTTCTCTCATTTAAAAGCGGATTATATGATCCCAGAGAAAAAGCGATTAAGCAAAGAAGAAGCAGATCTCATCGTCAAAGAATCAGTCAATCCATTTGTGGTGAGTGATATTCAAACCAAAGAATCGAAACGAAATGCTAAAGCACCTTTTATCACCTCAACCTTACAACAGGATGCTATTAACCAACTGGGCATGAGTGCGACGCGTACCATGATGGTGGCACAAGCTTTATATGAAGGGATTGATATCGATGGCGAACGTGTTGGTCTCATCACCTATATGCGTACCGATTCCAATCGTTTAGCAGAACCCTTCATCCATGAAGCACAAAACTATATTAAAGATCATTTTGGACCTAAATATCTTGGAAAATATAGCGTCTCCACCAAGGCCAATGCCCAAGATGCCCATGAAGCCATTCGGCCAACCTCGATCCAACGAACACCTGAAAAGATGGAACCTTATTTATCTAAAGATGAATTCCGGCTGTATAAGCGTATTTATACCCGCGCTTTGTCATCCTTAATGGCTCCAGCTATTTTTGATGTCACCAAGATAACCTTAACATCCCAACTCCATGCATACATGGTCGAAGGATCAGTGGAACGTTTTGATGGACACTTAAAAGTCTATAATGATCAAAAAACAAAGGACAAAATTCTTCCCCATCTCATTTTGGGTCAAGAACTGAATGCGAAAGATGTGTTATCTATCGAAAAGGTGACACAACCAAAAACACGTTATTCTGAAGCTACATTGATCAAGGAATTGGAATCACTTGGTATCGGTCGTCCATCCACTTACGCACAAATTATTCAAACGTTAAAGAATAGAGATTATGTGGAAATTGAAGAAAAACGTTTCAAGCCAACCAAACAAGGTCGACTCACCGTCGAACAACTCGATTTATTCTTTGATAAAGTCATCAATGTTGAATATACCTCAAAGATGGAAACGGTGTTGGATGAGATTGCAGAGGGAAAGCAAAAAGGATCCCATTTGATTTCAAGATTCTATCATAGCTTTACACCGATGGTCGAAACTGCCCAAAAAGAAATGAAGAAGATTCAACCACAAAAGACTGGAGAACTCTGCCCCGTTTGTGGGAAACCTTTGGTCATAAGAACCTCTAAGTATGGTGAATTCACTGCATGTTCAGGCTTCCCATCATGCAAATATATCAAAAAGGATTGACATGAACTAGGGCTTTACAAAACGATTTAAAGATGATATGATATCTTTACATCCGAGAGGATGTTACTTATCCCCAAGGATTGTGTGCCTATCTCACACAATCCGTCCCCTTTAGGTCTCCCTGGTTCAGGGGGGCCGCTTTTTTATTTACTTTATCAAGATTATGCTATAATAGGTATGTACGCTAGAAAAAGGATGGAACACATGAAAACATTCAAAGGAAAACCCATTACACTCCTAGGAGACACAAAAAAGATTGGGGATCTGGCCCCGGATTTTCACGCATTAAATACCAAAAGTGAAGTAAAAAACCTGAGTGACTACAAGTCAAAATATATCGTCATAAGTGTCGTTCCCTCACTTGATACGACCGTATGCGACAGACAAACACGCACCGTGAATAGTGAATTGACGGAACGTGATGATGTCATTGTGCTCACCATCAGCAATGACTTACCCTTCGCTCAAGCACGTTGGTGTGGTAACTCTGGTCTTGATAATGTCATCACGCTATCCGATTATTTGGATTTGGACTTCGCGACAAAGTATGGAACAAACATCAAAGAACTTCGCTTGCAAGCGCGCTCCGTTTTTGTCTTAGATGAACAAAGACGTATCATCTATTTAGAATATGTGGATGAAATGAGCCAACATTTGAAGTTCGATGAACTCATCAGTTTTGTTAAAAAATTACCGAAAGAATAACTTTCGGTTTTCTTTTCACCTATGGTATAATATCTCAGGATTGGAGTGACACGATGGGATTATTTCAAAAACTTTTTGGAAAAAAGAATAAGAATGAACGCTATACGCTGGGTCTTCATAAAACCAAAGAGAATTTTGGTAATTTAAAAGCGATTTTAGCCCAGTCCAAAGCCATCAATGAGGATCTCTATGATACGCTTGAAGAACTCTTTATTCAAGCAGATATCGGTGTAGATACAGTGATTTACTTTATCGATGAACTCAAAAAAGAAGTCAACCTTAAAGCGATTACTGATCCGAAAGATCTCTCTGAAATCATCGTGGATAAAATGTTTGAAATTTATCTTCAAGGAGAACTTGTTCAAACAGATTTTCGTTATGATGAAAGTGAAACCAATGTTTATTTATTCGTAGGTGTCAATGGTGTTGGTAAAACCACAACGATTGGTAAACTAGCAAAACAACTTAAAGATCAAGGACGTAAAGTCATGATGGTTGCAGGAGATACCTTTAGAGCTGGTGCGATTGATCAATTGACCGAATGGGGAAGACGCAGTCAAACCTTTGTCTTTTCCAAACCTGCAGGCAGTGATCCCTCATCCGTTATTTTTGATGCCTTAGAACTCGCCAAAAAAGAACATTATGATGTGGTGTTAGTGGATACAGCAGGACGGCTTCAAACCAAAGTGAACCTGATGAATGAATTATCAAAAATGAAGCGTGTCATTCAAAAAACCTTACCTAATGCCCCTCAAGAAACCTTATTGGTGATTGATGCGACGACAGGTCAAAATGGCATGCGTCAAGCGGAAGTATTCAATGAAGTCACAGAAGTGAGCGGTATTGTATTAACCAAACTCGATGGAACTGCGAAAGGTGGCATAGTGCTCGCTATTCGCCATCAATACCATTTACCGATTAAGTATGTCGGACTGGGTGAAAAGATTGACGATCTCGTCATGTTTGATATCGAACAATATATTTACGGACTTTTCCGTGATTTCTTCTAAGGAGTCCTATGGAATCACTAGAAAAAAAAGAATGGCTCAATGAACTTTATGATTATTACGGTGTTTTACTTACCGATAAGCAACAAGCTTATTTTGAGTATTATTACCGTGAAGACTATTCTCTTCAAGAAATTGCAGATGTTTTTCATGTGACTCGAAACGCGGTTTATGATCATCTTAAGAAAGCTGAAGATCACCTGCTTTTCTATGAAACCCACCTAAAACTTAAGGAAAAAAATCAAAAAAGAGAAGAACTTTATCATCTTCTTGAAGATAAAATCGATGCTAAATGGCTCGATGCATTAAGAAAGTTGGACGAATAATGGCTGAAAATTCCTTATCCTCACGTTTGCAGATGGCAATGCGCCGTCTGACGGGTCGCGGATATTTAACAGAAAATGATATCGATGAAATGATGCGCGAAGTGCGCCTTTCTTTACTTGAAGCTGATGTTAATTTCAAAGTGGTTAAACAGTTTATTCAAAATGTTAAAGAACAAGCTATCGGTGAAAAAATACTTAAGGGATTAAATCCAGGACAACAAGTCGTCAAGATTGTTCATGACGAATTAAAGCGTGTCATGGGAAATGAAGCAGAAGGACTACGTTATAATCTTTCAGGATTGACGACCATTATGACCATCGGTTTACAAGGTTCTGGGAAAACCACAGCCATTGGGAAACTTGGGGTTTATATTCGTAAAACGGATAAGAAAAATGTGCTTTTCATCGCCGCTGACGTCTATCGTCCCGCAGCGATTGAACAGCTAGAAACTATCGGAAAACAAGTCGGAATTGAAGTCTTTCAAAAAGGTTTGATCGATGCGAGAACCATCGTTAAAGACGGTTTAGCGTATGCGAAAGAAAAGAAATTTGACGTCGTAATCATCGATACGGCAGGGCGATTACACATCGATGAAAAGATGATGCAAGAACTTGTGGACGTGAAAGCGTTGGCGAAGCCCGATGAGATCTTACTCACGGTAGATGCGATGACAGGGCAAGATGCAGCCAACATCTGTAAATCATTCCATGATCAATTAGAAGCAACAGGCGCGATTCTCACAAAGCTTGATGGTGATACGCGTGGTGGTGCTGCATTATCGATTAAAGAGGTTTCGGGTATCCCCATTAAATTCGCTTCATCAGGCGAAAAAATGGATGCGTTTGAAGTCTTTCATCCTGAGAGAATGGCCTCACGAATTCTTGGTATGGGTGATGTCTTATCCTTAATTGAAAAAGCGACTGAATCCATCGATGAAGATGAAGCACAAAACATGATGGAAAAGTTGATGAGTGATTCCTTCAATTATAATGACTTGATGAAGCAGTTTAAAATGATTAAACGGATGGGATCCATCTCAAAAATACTCGGCTTTTTACCAGGTGCAGGACAGATGAAACAAGCGATGTCACAAGTGGATGATCGTCAGTTTGATAAGATGAGTGCTTTGATTTCTTCGATGACTGAAGCGGAGCGAAAAGATCCTAAACTCATCGATACCTCTTCTAGAAGAAGAGAACGTGTAGCAAGAGGCGCTGGGATGAGTGTTGCAGATCTCAATCGGTTGCGGCAAGCACTAGAAACACAAAAGAAAATGATGAAGAAAATGATGAATATGGATGAACGAGAACTTGAAGGCTTGCAGAAGAATCCATCACGGATGATGCCAACACCATCCGTTAAAAAAGGTAAGGGCAAAGGGAAGGGTCAATTTAGGTTTAAATGACCCTTTTTTTCTCCACAAAGTTTGTGGAAAAGTTTGAAAAAATCGAATGTTATAATAGAGTAAAAGGAGTGTACGTATGAAGAAATTAGTCTTAATCGATGGCAATTCCATCTTGTTCCGTGCTTACTACGCCACCGCTTATCCTGGGGCTAAAATCATGCAAACTGCCTCTGGCATTTATACCAATGCCGTTTTTGCGTTTGTCGGAATGTTTGAAAAAATTGTGACCGAAGACGTTGAAGAAGTCTTGGTCGCTTTTGACACCAAAGAACCTACGAAAAGACATCTTTCCTATGATGGATATAAAGCAGGTCGTCAAAAGATGCCCGAAGAGCTCGCGCAACAAATTCCTTTAGTGAATGAATATATTACGCTTCAGGGTGTAAAACTTTATTCAAAACCCGGGTATGAAGCCGATGATATCATTGGAACGATGGCGAAACGTGCAGCTAGAGATGGTTATCAAGTCGAAGTCTTTTCATCCGATCGCGATTTACTCCAACTTGTGGATGACAAGATCACCGTTAATCTACTCAAAAAAGGCATGACTGAGGTTGCATCCTTTACCCCCAAAAGTCTTTATGATACTTACCAATTGACGCACGAACAAATGATTGATTTGAAGAGTTTAATGGGTGATCCTTCCGATAACATTCCAGGGATTCCTGGTGTAGGCGAAAAGACAGCGATCAAACTATTACAGGAATACCAAACACTTGATCGTATTTTAGAACATAAAGATCAGATCAAAGGGAAACTCGGTGAGAATATCCGCGAGCATGAAGCACTCGCTAAGATGAGTAAAGAACTCGTGACCATTGATGTGGACGCTGAACTTGAATTAACCATTGCCGATCTGAAAAAACAGCCAATAAAAAAAGAAAAACTGATGAGTTTTTTCCAAGGGCTTGACCTACATGTCTTCGTGAAAAAAATGGAGACCAAAACTGAAGTCAAATCGGATTGGCAACATCAGGTGATCACAGATGATGAGACCCTAAAGACGATTTTAAAGCCTGAGATGGCGATTCATTTTGAGTTTTCTGACTACAATTACCATAAAGCGGAATTATGGGGTATTGGTTTAACTGATGGCACATCTTATTATGTACTTCCTGCCAAATTTGCCCTTAATTCTCATGAATTTGAACACTATCTCTACGATGAAGATTACACGAAACTCACCTATGATTTCAAAGCGGTTAAGGTCTTTCTGCTTTGGCATCAAAAAGATATTCAGGGAGTTATTTATGACTTGTTGTTATCTGCATATTTGATCAACTCCCATTTAGGAAAAGAGGAGTTTAAACGGATTGTCTCTGCATTTTCTTATGAGGATATTCTTTATGATGATGTTGTTTATGGAAAAGGTGCGAAAAAAGCATTACCCGATGAAGACATTTATTATCGACATATTGCATCCAAAGCGAAAGCCATTTATGAACTCAGAGATTCACAACTAGATACTTTGAAGAATCAAGAACAGCTCGCCTTACTCAATGACTTAGAAATCCCCTTATCTGAAGTGCTTGCAGAGATGGAATACCAAGGATTGACCGTCGATCAAGAAGAACTTGCTCGACAATCTGAGGATTTGTCATCAAGAATTAAAGACATCGAAAAAGACATCATTGAACTTGCTGGTGAAGAGT
The DNA here is from genome assembly GCA_937868795.1 of uncultured Acholeplasma sp. GTDB lineage: Bacteria > Bacillota_I > Bacilli_A > Acholeplasmatales > Acholeplasmataceae > Peloplasma. Next base: position 6,733 of record CALMNM010000152.1, on the reverse strand, counting down.
TCAATATTGGCTCACCAAAACAACTCGGTGAAATCTTATTCGATAAACTCAATCTTCCCAACGGAAAAAAGACAAAAACGGGGTATTCCACTGGAGCTGAAGTCCTCAACGAACTCAAATCCTATCACCCCATCATTGAGAAGATTTTGGATTATCGTCAACTCACCAAACTATTTTCAACTTATATCGAAGGCATCAAACAAAACATTTTTGAGGATGGGAAAGTGCACACCATATATATGCAGGCTCTCACCACAACAGGACGTTTATCTTCCTTAGATCCCAATTTACAAAATATCCCCATTCGTACAGAAGAAGGACGAAAGATTAGAAAAATCTTTATTCCCGAAAAAGGCCATGCGTTTTTAGGCGCTGACTATTCACAAATTGAACTAAGAGTTCTTGCCCATATGGCTGACGTTAAGTCACTCATTGAAGCGTTCAATCAAAATCAAGACATTCATACCAAGACCGCACAAGATGTGTTCCACGTCGATCAGGTCACCTCTGAACAACGGCGTGCTGCTAAAGCAGTTAACTTTGGGATTATTTATGGCATTGGGGCGTGGAGTTTATCTGAAGATATCAAAGTCACTCCGAAAGAAGCTCAAGCGTTTATTGACCGCTATTTATCCATTTATCCCGAAATTAAGAAATATATGGAAGATATCGTTCAATTTGCGAAAGATCATGAGTATGTGGAAACACTCATGCATCGTAGACGTTATATCCCCGAACTTAAATCGCCTGTCTTTATGCAGCGAGCATTTGGCGAAAGAACCGCACTTAATGCCCCAATTCAAGGTAGTGCAGCGGACATCTTGAAAAAAGCCATGGTGGATCTACACCGTTATCTAAAAGATCATGATAAACAGTCCAGAATTCTTCTTCAAGTGCATGATGAACTCATTCTTGAAGTCCCTTCGAATGAGCTTGAAGAAATGAAAGAAATCGTCCCATCCATGATGTCCAAGGCCATGGATTTAAAAGTAGAACTAAAAACCTCATGTGATGTTGGCCATGATTGGTACGAGTTAAAGTAGGATAAAGCGATGCCAGAACTCCCTGAAGTAGAAACCGTACGCCGAACCCTAGAAACCTTGATACTCGATAAAACGATCACTGAAGTTGAGATTCTGTATCCCAAGATTATCCAGATGGATGAACATGAGTTTAGTGAACGACTCATCGGACAGAAAATAAACCGGATCGATCGTATGGGGAAACATCTCATTATCCACTTGGATCATGATGTTCTCATCGTTCATCTTCGGATGGAAGGAAGATTTTTCTATCATCCACGAGGTACACGCCTAACCAAGCATGATCATCTTTGTTTTCATCTGTCAGATGGGATGCAACTCACCTATCATGATGTGAGAAAATTTGGCACAATGCATCTTATAAGCCAAAAAGATTATTTAACACAAGGACCTTTGAAGGATCTTGCAAAAGAACCGAATGAAATTGATTTTCAAGAATTTAAAGCCTTGATTCAAAAGAGAAAAACGGAGATTAAAGCCATTTTACTCGATCAGAAAGTCATCAGTGGATTAGGCAACATATATGTTGATGAAACCCTCTTTAGAGCTGGGATAGATCCCACTCGGTTGGGGATTCATATCACTGACCTAGAAGTGAACAAAATATTAGATGCAGCAAAACTAGTTTTAGAGAAGGCAATCCTTCTCGGAGGAACGACCATTCGTACGTTTGAAGCGATGGATGGTGTTCATGGAAGATTTCAAAATGAGCTGATGGTCCATACCAAAGCAGGGGAACCCTGCCCTATTTGTGGTACCACCATTATCAAAACCAAGGTCAAAGGACGTGGAACCTATGTCTGTCCAACCTGTCAACACTAAACCCATCATCATTGGACTTACTGGAGGAATTGCCACAGGAAAATCCACGGCTTCCGCCATTTTTAGAGCAAGCGGCATTCCAGTGATCGATAATGATCACATTGTTCATGAACTTTGGGAACATGAAAAAGACATGATTAAGAGCGTTGAAGATCATTTTGATGTCTCTATACATACTGATGGAAGAAAAAAACTTGCGAATATCATTTTTGGTGACGAAACCAAGCGTAAAGAATTAAATGCAATTGTCCATCCCTATGTATTTAAAAAGATTGAACAGCAAAAACAACAATTTGAGCATGAGCCAATCATTGTCATTGATATGCCGTTACTTTTTGAAGTTGGCTATGAAGATCAATGTGATGAAGTGTGTTTAGTTTATGTGGACATAGAGACACAAAAAAGACGTTTAATGATGCGTGACCAACTTTCTTTGGAGGATGCGATGAAGCGTATTCAAAGTCAAATGTCTATCGAAAAGAAAAAAGAGTTAGCCGATGTTATTTTTGATAACACACAAACCATTAAAGATTTAGAAGAACAGATTACAAGTTACATCAGAGGATTACGTCATGAAGAATAGTAGCATGTTTTACATTCAATCGCATACCGACCTATCCGCGGCTGATTTTAAAGTGTTGGCGCTTCTTTATCAACCCTTGATGGGACTTGAAGCACATGCCCTTTATACGACGCTTTATCAACTTGTGAATAAGACCTCTAGGAAGACCTATCAACACAGCGAACTTTTGGATTTAATCAATCTAAAACAGGCAGATTTCCTAAAAATCCGCCACAAACTTGAAGCTTTAAATCTTCTTGTCGTTTATAAGAAAGAGGATGATTTCATTTACCAAATGAAAGCCCCCTTGACGGCGAAAAGCTTTCTTGTCGATACCATTTTCGGGAGTTATTTACAATCTGAGATCGGGGAAAAGAATGTCACGATGCTCACGGAATTATTCAAGATGGATATGGTGGAAACCGAGGGGTATGAAAACATCACCAAATCGTTTGATGAACTCTACGAGTTTAAGAGTCTCAATCTGTTATCGGTAAATCACCCCCTTCAAGGAAGAACCACCAATGGAGGATCCCATCTTCATTATCAATTCAATTATGAATCCTTTGTGGATCACTTATCAGAACGTTTGAAGACCTCACAACTCTTAACAGAGAAATTCAAAGACCAAATCAACAAGATTGCCTTTGTTTACCAGTTTGATGTCGCAGACCTCGTAGCGATCTATGAAGCCGCAGCACGGGGCAATAAGATGGTTAGTTTTGCTCAATTAAACTTAAAAGCTAAACAACACTATGAAGAAAAGCATCAACTACTTACCGTGAAGAAGAAAGATTTACCGATGCCGACCTTAATTGACCAGGTCGCTCCGCAAGTCATTATTCAAAAATATGCGAAGACCGATCAGCAAGGACTCGCACTACAAACAGCAACCCAACTTCTTGAGAGAAATGCGGTTGAACCAGGCATCGTCAATGTCATCTTGATGTTGGTACTTAAACATAAAGATGGAGTACTTCCCAATATCAATTATTTGGAAAAAGTACTCCATGACTGGTTGAATAAAGGTGTCCAAACGACTGAAGATGCCATTAAGTTCTCATCAAGCCTTGAAACCGAATATGAACAAAAGAAAAAGATCCAACGTGTTAGCGTCGCAGAACCTGATTGGATGGATGATTATATTTCAGATTTAGCGAAAATGGAGGGATAACGATGACTCTAGATGAAATGAAGAAAGTCGTGCATAACGATCCTGAAACGAAAAATTTAAGAATTCCTGATGTCGATGTGTATAAGGTCTTTATCTACTTGCAAGACCGTGATCAACAATTGATCAAAGATGGCTATAAAGCTGTCCTAAAGACCGATCCTTATATCGAAATCGTCTATGAGCCCACAAAAGAAAAAGAAGAAGAAATGAGACGCTTAAAGATCAAGAAACACTTGAAATTCTATGACAGCGAAGTCTACATTCAAAATGCGACATTGGCTGAGTTCGACGTCTTTAACGATGAACGTGAAAAGGCTTTTCGTCTGGCTCAAGAGTTTTTAGATCACTATAAACGAGATCATTACATGAAGGGTTTATACATCTATGGCAAGTATGCCACAGGAAAAAGTTATCTCATCTCCGCGATTGCTGAAGAACTCGCCCAGCGTAACATCAACGTACTTTATGTCTATATGCCAGATCTTGTTAGATCCATAAGACAAGGGATGAATGAAGGAAATCTTGAAGAGAGAATTAATCAGCTCAAACAAGCAGACGTCTTAATGATGGATGATATGGGTGGAGAAAACATGACGCCATGGTTCCGTGATGAAGTCTTGGTTCCCATCATGCAATATCGTTTATCCGCGAAACTTCCCGTTTTCATGACATCTAATTTTGAGTTTGTCCAACTCGTGGATGCACTCACCGTCACGAAGGATGAAATGAACAGAGTGAAAGCAGCAAGACTCATCCAACGTCTTAAAGATTTAATGACTTATGTGAAATTGTCAAGTGATCAATACAAACAAGGTTAAGCCTTGAAAAAGCATAAGAACGTGCTATAATAGTTATAGTAACGATGAAGAGGACACGATAAGATCAACTTATAGCGACGCAGGATGGTGCAAGCTGCGAACATGATCGAGTTACTCCCTCTGAGTTGGCCTCGAAAGATGTGCCCGGTTCGTCCCGTTAACGATATGATAAGTGCTAGCTTGCTAGAACTAAGGTGGTACCACGTAATCAACGTCCTTAGCATAGGGCGTTTTTTTATTTAAAGAAGGGGTGTTCGTATGAAAATTCAATTTCCAGATGGCAGCATCAAAGCATTTAATGATGGTGTGAGCGTCAAAGAGGTGGCTGAAAGTCTTTCCATGAGTCTTGCTAAATCAGCCATCGCCGGTGTTTTTAATGATCAATATGTCGAATTATCTCGACAGCTTTTTGAAGATGGAAAGCTCGAAATATTAACAGAAAAAGATAAACGTGTCTTGGATGTCGTCAATCATAGTACGGCACATCTTTTAGCACAAGCCATTAAGCGTTTATATCCAAACGCATGTTTTGGTGTCGGTCCAGCGATCGAAGAAGGCTTTTATTATGATGTCGATTTTGGCGATGACATCAAGGTGACCGATGAAGATTTACCAAAGATTGAAAAAGTGATGCATGAACTCTCTGAAGAAAACTATGTCATTACCCGTAAAGAAGTGAGCTATGAAGAAGCGAAAAAGATCTTCGCCCATGATCCTTATAAACTCGAATTGATTGAAGAATTTAAGAATGATGGACTCACAGTTTATTCTCAAGGAGAATTTACCGACCTATGCCGTGGGGGTCATGTCGCTTCAACCAAGATGATTAAGCATTTTAAACTACTGAATTTAGCAGGTGCGTATTGGCGGGGTAATTCAAACAATAAAATGCTTGTTCGTGTCTATGGAACGTCATTTTTGAATAAGAAAGACCTTGAAGCTTATCTCCATCTTCTTGAAGAACGCAAACAACGCGATCATCGTAAATTGGGCAAAGAACTCGATTTATTCTTGATTTCAAAAGAAGTCGGTGCAGGTCTACCTTTCTGGTTACCTAAAGGAGCGACCGTACGTCGTGTGATTGAACGCTATATCACTGATAAAGAAATCAGCTTAGGGTATTTCCATGTCTATACGCCTATTTTAGCAAATGTTGACTTATATAAAACCTCAGGACATTGGGATCACTATCAAGATTCGATGTTTCCTCCCATGGACATGGGGGAAGGCGAAATGCTCGTCATCCGTCCGATGAACTGTCCTCATCATATGATTATGTACAAAAACGACGTGCACAGTTACCGTGAACTTCCCTTACGTATCGCAGAACTAGGTATGATGCATCGCTATGAAAAGAGTGGTGCACTATCCGGCTTGCAGCGCGTCAGAGAAATGACCTTGAATGATGCCCACATCTTCGTACGTCCTGATCAAATCAAAGATGAGTTTAAGCGTACTGTAGAATTGATGCTTGCAGTCTACAAAGACTTTAATATCACCGATTATGCGTTTAGATTAAGTTATCGTGATCCCAAAGATTCGCATAAGTATTTCCCAGATGATGACATGTGGATTAAAGCTGAAGCGATGCTCAAAGAAGCGATGGATGAAATTGGTGCTAGTTACTATGAAGCCATTGGTGAAGCTGCTTTCTATGGGCCTAAACTCGACGTTCAAGTGAAGACTGCACTAGGGAATGCTGAAACGCTATCGACGATTCAAATCGATTTCCTACTTCCCCAACGCTTTGATTTAACGTATGTAGGCGAAGATGGAAGAAATATATATCGACCTGTGGTTATTCACCGCGGGATTGTTTCGACGATGGAACGCTTTGTCGCTTACCTCATTGAAGAATATAAAGGCGCTTTCCCATTTTGGCTCGCGCCAGTACAGGTCAAAGTCTTACCGGTTAATGTATTGCATCATAGCGATTATGTCATTAAGATTCATGAAACCCTCAAGGCGGAAGGCTTCCGTGTTGAAAGTGACTTAAGAGAAGAAAAATTGGGTTACAAAATCAGAGAAACGCAGACGATGAAAATTCCTTATTCCCTTGTTATTGGTGATAAAGAAAAGGAATTATCACAGGTTACTTATCGTCCTTATGGCTCTCAAGAGCAGATTACCATCCCATTTTCTGAGTTTTTAACGAAAATTCGTCAAGAAAATAAAAAATAATTTAAAATAATATGATATAATAATGATGTTGATGTCATCATCGGGGGCATTTCACCTAGGGTATAGATGAAACAACATCATTATTTTTATCATGGTTGAAGAGATATGTAACTCATATCTCTAGAAAGGATGA